>JARBUM010000097.1 GCA_029239675.1 Pelosinus sp.
CTCAGACAAAGCGACAGGTCCATGTTATTATAAGCGTAGGTTAAATGCTAATGGCGGAGCGTTAATAACATGAACCTGGCGCGACCTAAAAGCAACCAGATTCACCTTCAAATTATATTCTCTGACATCATAAGAAAAAACTTCGTCCTTATTTTATCTAAGAACGAAGTTTTTCTACTTTAATACATATTTTTCAATCGCTTCTGCCACGCCATGGGCATTATTATGTGCTGTCACAGCTTGAGCGACGGCTTTTACTCGATCCGATGCATTTCCCATAGCCACACCAAATCCAGCGTATTCAATCATAGGGTAGTCATTATTAGAATCACCAATCGCCATAACTTCCTCACGAGAAATATTCAGACTCTCAGCTAGTAATCCTAAAGCATGACCTTTATTCACACTGGGATGCGTCAATTCCAAATAAGTTGGTTTAGAAGTAGCTGCAAAGACTTCCCCAGCAAACTCTCTATTGATAATCTTTTGAATTTCCAATATCTCATGAGGCTGGGCTAAGGCAAGCATTTTTGTTGGCTCATGACTCATAGAATAAAATTCCTCGCCAAGAGGAATTGCTGGAATACCTGCCATTTTCTCATAATACTTAGCCTTTTCGCAGCGCTCCACTACATATAGTTCATCATTAATATAAGATTGAAGATACCAGCCTTTATCATGGAACAAGGCAACGATTCTATCAGCTACATTTGGTGCAATCGTCTTATGAAATAACATTTCCTTGGTAAAAGCAGACCGAATCATACCACCATTATAGGTGATAATCGGTGTCTGCATATTGAGTTCTTGAGCAAAAGGCATAGCGGAACTAAACATTCTACCTGTCGCAATCGTTACTAAAACGCCTTGTTCATGGGCTTTATGAATGGCCTCGCAAGTTCGCGGTGAAACTTTTAATGTTCCATCCAACAATGTATCATCCATATCTACTGCTACTAATTTAATTGCCATAAAGTAACCTCCGCTCTCTCCTTATCTGTCCTTAATCACTTTCGATAAAGTACAGCTGCAAAGAGTCATTAGACAAACGCCCGTCACAGGCGCAGCCATGCTATAAATTTGAAAACCTGGTAAGGTTTTTATCACCAACATGGGCGTTAATATATTCATAAAAAAAGTCAGGCCACCTAAGGTGAACCAATTCAATGGTTTCGTTTTTAAGGCAAGCAGTGGTCTTACAGCTCCATTAGCTAATCCAATAATAGCGGCCCCCAGCAATGCACCACCTAAAGTATCAACGAAAATTCCGGGTAATTCTATAATAAGTAAAAATAACAACACACCATTCAGAATCATACGCAGCAGAAAACCGCACACGCTTTGGCCCTCCTTATCATCCATGGATCATCAAGTAATACTGTTTTCTATTATATACTGTTAGACAAATTGTTGACAATATATTTTTCATCCATGTTTCTATGTATATTTTTATGCTCCATGTCCAAGTACTCTACGAATTTACATCGCCACTTTCCAGTAACAATAAGGCTTGCTTCAATTCAACGCCTCCGCCAAAACCTGTCAAGCTGCCATTGGCCCCTACTATTCGATGGCAAGGTACAACAATTGGCACCCGATTAATATGTAGTGCCCCTCCCACCGCTCGTACAGCTTTAGGATTTCCTATCTCTTTAGCTAACGCTCCATAAGAAGTAGTTTGTCCATAAGGAATGCTTGCCGTAAATGTAAGTACGGACTTCTGAAAGGAGGTATAGCCACGCCAATCAATGGGTACGCCAAAATCAACAGCAAAACCCCGCCAATACATATTTAACTCTGTTCTCAATTGTTCTGACCAAAACTTCACCTCTGCTGTGACTTCACTTTCAAACTCTTCAGGTTTAGCTTTCACGGGAAAATCCAACTCCCACAATCCTAAATCTGTCCAAACTGCCCTCATATAACCCCAATCCGTTTCTAGTATTGTCTGCATTTGCTGCAAAAAATTCACATCCTCATAAAAAAAATACCTAGTGCCATATTCTACAGCAACTAGGTATTTTCCTATTTTTAAAATTATACTAATTTCATGTCTACTAATACTGCGTTCATTTTGCGAACAGCATCAGCGCTCTTATTGAATTTCTCTTGCTCTTCAGCATTTAATTTATAATCAACAATTTTTTCCCAACCATTTTTGCCGATTACAACAGGAACGCCTAAGCAAATATCTTTTTGTCCATATTCGCCTTCCAAGGAAACGCAGCAAGGATATACTTTTTTCTCATCACGAACAATAGCTTCTACCAATAAAGCACCAGCAGCGCCAGGAGCATACCAAGCGGAAGTACCTAATAAGCCAGTCAATGTAGCACCACCAACCATAGTGTCAGCCGCTACTTTCTCTAAAGCAGCTGCATCTAATAATTCAGCAGCAGGAATACCCATATATGTAGCAAAGCGAGTCAAAGGAATCATTGTAGTATCACCATGACCACCAATTACTACACCATGAATATCAGTAGCAGGAGCATTAAGAGCTTGGCTCAAATAACATTTGAAGCGAGAGCTATCCAAAATACCACCCATACCAATAATACGATTCTTAGGCAGGCCGCTTGCTTTCAATGCAAGATAAGTCATAGTATCCATTGGATTACTGATGATTACGAAAATAGCCTTAGGAGAATATTTCAGAATATTGTCGACTACACCTTTAACAATACCTGCATTCGTACCAATCAACTCTTCACGAGTCATACCTGGTTTACGAGGAATACCAGAAGTAATTACAACTACATCAGAATCTGCAGTTTTGCTGTAATCACTGGTACTACCAGTAACCCTAGTATCAAAACCAAGTAAGGTTGCAGTTTGCATCATATCTAAAGATTTACCTTCTGAAACCCCTTCCTTGATATCCAATAATACCAATTCGCTTGCTAATTCTCTTTGTGCAATAACGTTTGCGCAAGTTGCACCTACATTACCAGCACCAACAACAGTAATTTTCATCCTGACATCATCCTCCTAAAGTTTGTACATTTTTTTACTCTTAGTATATGTTAACCCTATTGATAATTATAACTCTCTTCTCATAGTTTTGTATAGAGCCAAGTGAATTAAAATACATACTATTAGAAAAATAGTACAATATTGTGAAACTAACTAAATTAATAAAATAGTAATTTTATTCTTATTGGGAGAAATTGCTTCCCGATCGCTCCCAATGACAAGAAGAGCACCAAAGCATTAAAACTTAATCGAACCACAAAGATACAAAGGACACAAAGGAGTTCTATTTATATCTTTTTTGCGTTTTCCTTTGTATGGCGCACTAGCGGCATTGTGTCTTTGTGGTTTGTAATTTTTTCATAAATAAAAAAGCCCTTCTACAAAAGTAGAAGGGCTGATCTGTCGCATTAAGTATTAACGACCGCTGTTTTTGCTGAAGCAATCGCGGCAATATACAGGACGATCGCTGCTTGGACGGAAAGGCACTTGAGTTTCTACACCGCAAGCTGCACAAGTTACATCATGCATTTCACGTTGTGGACGAGCGCCACCACGGTTAAAGCTGCTACCGCCATTATTTCTTTGTTTGCGAGCTGCACGGCATTGTGGGCAACGACCAGGCTCATTAGTGAAACCTTTTTCGTTGTAGAATTCTTGCTCAGAAGCTGAGAATACGAATTCTGCGCCACATTCGCGGCATGCTAAATTTTTGTCTTGAACCATTGTAATAGTCCCCCTCAAATTTTCTGGCCCAAATTGGTGTAGGGTTCACTACTGTCCTTACCAAAAACCTACTTGAGAAGGATATATAATGGAATCTCACTAGACCTATTTTCTTGGGCTCAATTATAAGTATACTATTTATTTTATAAAAGTAAAGTTTTTTTTGTAAATATTTCAATTCCATTTTTTTATATTTTTTCTCTAATTAGTAATTTTTTTCCGCTAAAAATTCCTTGATTTTTTATTGTCATCTTTCTCAATTTTATGCATGAGAAACTATAAATTTGTACATACTATTTTTGATTAAATCAATTACAAATTTCTACAGGAGGCTAATTTACATGACTATCTTAGAAACAGTCAGCACAGAAACTCGTAACATTTTCAACATGTTTTTTGACAAAGAACCTCTTAACTATTTAGAAGCAGCTGGATTATATGGAATGATTGCCCAAGGTCGTTATAATGTCGCTGCCCTTGAGGTCCTTTATAATCATGCACATGATCCAGAATTAAAATTATTAGTTAAGGAAGCAATTGAAAGACAAACCAAAGTCATTGTCGAACATTCTGAAGAAATGCTACAAGAAAGCGGTGGTAGAATTCCTACACTTGCTTTTACCCAACGTACATTGCACAAAACCGCTTTAAATATTCCTACAGATGCTCATTTTACAGATGAAGAAGTCGCCATCGCTGTCGGCACTATGGGTAAAGCAGCTCAGATGGCGTTATTAGCAGCTTTACACCAATCGTACCAATTGGAAGTCGCCATGATGTATCGCAAAATGTTAGATGCTGGTTTGGAGTGGGATTATCGGTTATTACAGCTCATGTTACGTCGCGGCTGGCTCCCAAGGCTCGCTAAGTTAGAACATTAAATTAGTATCCAATTCTAATAAAAAAGCGCTTTTGAGGTACGAAGATCACAAAGAAACACATAGGCCTGATATAAAAGCTAAAAACCTCCCAGCATGCTGGAAGGTTTTTTTGTTATGCTTGTTTTTCAAATTGGTCTTTAGCAACTCCGCACAAAGGACAGACCCAATCTTCAGGAATATCTGCAAATTTAGTACCAGGTGCGATACCGCTGTCTGGATCACCAGCTTCTTCATCATAAACATAGCCACATACTACACATACCCATTTTTCCATTACTCATCGCTCCTTTTCTTTGTAAATTTAGTCAATCTGTTTACATTTTACCATATTTATAAAAATTAGCAACTACTATCCATTATCAATTCATTCACCACTTGCGGCTTGAACCGCCGCCTCCACCTGAACCACCACCAAATCCACCGCCACCACCGCCGCCGCCGCGTCGGGATAAGATCGATAATAACATATAAGTTATGGCACCACCAAAAAATAGCCAATCCATCATCAGTAGCAGAATAACTCCAACCCCAATAGCAATTTTTGCCCACCAGGGAAGGGTATCCCACCCACCCTCTTGACTAGTAGCTTTCGCCTGCTGAACTGGTTTTGCCTCGGTTCTCAGTTCTAATTTATATTCTTTAGCTACTTCTGTGGCAACAGTAAGATAGCCATTTAATATTCCTTTGTCATACTCTCCCTGTTGAAAATAGGGAATCATATAATTATCTTGAATGCGCCCAGTTTTAGCATCTGGTAGCGCACCTTCCAGACCATAGCCTACCTCTATTCGAGATTGCTTATCATTCACAGCGACTAAGATAAGGACTCCATTATTTAGAGTTTTATCTCCAATTCCCCACTGTCTGAGAACCTCTAAGGAATATTCTTCTAAAGGTGCTCCTTCCAGCGTTTTGGTTGTAACTACCACTATCTGCGCCTTTGTTTTAGCAGCTAGTTGGTTCCCTAAGCTATTAATCCGTGACTTTGTCTCAGGACTCACAACGCCAGCATAATCTTGGATATAAATACTAGTGGTAGGAGCTGGTGGTACTTGCGGCTGTGCCCAGGCCACTGCAGCGATAAACAGATATGCCACAAACACAATCCAGGCTAGCCTCTTTTTCATATTCTTCCCTCGCTTAATACGAATATTCACAAGAAAATAAAACTCTTCCTTATTAAATGGTGAACGTTAAACACAAAAATACAAAGCCGTTATCGCGGGTACGAAGAACACAAAGAATATTTTAACCACAGAGGCGCAGAGGACACTGAGGGATTTTATAACACCCTCATTACAATCAATCCTTTATGCCCTCTCTGCGTCCTCTATGTTAAATCGTGTTCACTCATCTCTTTTAAAACTTAACTTGAGGTACTTGTTGCGAACCTTCTGCTGCTTTAAAGTATTCTTTTGGTCCAAAACCTAACATACCTGCATAGATACTTGAAGGAATCGTACGAATTTTTGTGTTATATACTTGAACTGCATCATTGTAATCCTTACGAGCTACAGCAATTCTATTTTCCGTTCCAGCCAATTCATCTGCCAATTGTCTAAAATTTTGATCCGCTTTAAGGTTGGGATAATTTTCTGCGATAACTAACAATCTGGACAATGCACCGCCTAATTCATTATTTGCTTCTGCTTTGGCAGCTACCCCTTGGCTTCCAGCAAGTTTAGCTCTCGCATCTGCTACTGCCTTAATAGCGGCTTGTTCATGTTGAGCATAGCCAGACACTGTTGCATTCAGATTAGGAATTAAGTCTGCACGCCGCTGCAGCTGATTTTCCACTTGGCTCCATTTGCCATTTACTGCTTCATTCATACTCACTAACCCATTATAACCAGAGAATGCACCTATTACGAGTACAGCCACTAAAGCAAGTACAATCCATACTGTTTTATTCATATCATCCAATCCTCCTTAACATTATGTTACTTTATATTTTATCCAATATTATCGAAAATGAGAAGAACAAAATTTTCCATTTCTTACCTGCCCTGCTGCCTGAAGAAATCATATACAGCTTGCGCCGTCGGAAAATTCATATTTGGTACTGCTGCCATTTCTTCTACCGTAGCTGCTTTCATTTTAGCTAAACTGCCAAAATGATCCCATAACGCTTTACGCCTTTTGGCACCGATCCCTGAAACATGATCAAGTACAGAAACCATATTACGTTTAGAACGCAACTTGCGATGATAGGTTACAGCAAAGCGGTGAGCCTCATCCCGAATTCGTTGAATCAGATATAAGGCTTGGGAATGACGAGGTAAAATTAAGGGCTCACTATCCCCTTCACGGAAAATATGTTCAAATTCTTTTGCCAAGCCAATCACAGGAACCTGCAGCCAACCTGCACCACGAATAATTTCTAAAGCAGCACTTAATTGTCCCTTACCACCATCAATAATAATTAAATCCGGTGGTGGCTGATCCCCCTTCCCATATCTCCGACCGACCACTTCTTGCATGGATTTAAAATCATCGGGCTTCCCTTCCACCGTCAGCAATTTATAACGTCGATAATCCTCCTTCTTCGGCATACCACTTTCAAATACCACCATAGAAGCTACGGTCTCCGAGCCCTGAATATGGGAAATATCAAAACACTCCATGCGCTCTGGTGGAGCCTCTAATCCCAAATACTTTCCAAGATCCGCCAGAGCACCTTCCGTTTGCTCGGAATGGACTTTAATTTTGCCTTCTTGTTCTTTAAGGACAAGAGCTGCATTTCCATCTGCCATGGTTACAATATCCTTCTTGGTCCCCCGCTTCGGTGTCTCCACTGCCACCCGACTGCCTTTCAGTTGACTTAACCAATCCGCCAATAAAGGTTGTTCTTCAACGCTCATGGGAAGAAGCACTTCTTTAGGGATAAAGGTACTTTGGCTATAATATTGTTTGATAAAGGCCGCTAAAACAACTTCATCCTCTTCCTGATCACTGCCTGCTAACAAGAAATGGTCCCGCCCCACCATTTTTCCACTTCTGATAAAAAAGACCTGCACGCAAGTGCCGAAAGCAGAACGAGCTAAACCAATAGCATCCTGATCTCCTGCCCCGGTAACAATGTTTTGTTTCTCCCGAACTTTCTCCACTGCCGCCAGTTGATCCCGCAGCTTTGCTGCCTGCTCAAACTCTAATTCTTCAGCAGCAAGCTCCATCTTTTTCTTCAAGCTCTGAACCACCGCATCACTACGACCTTCCAGCAACAAACAAACTTCCTTAATCATACCTTGATAGGTTTCAGCATCCACAAAACCAGCACAAGGAGCCAGACATCGTTTAATATGATATTCCAAACACGGACGTCTGGCATCCAAAATACGACAACTACGCAAAGGAAATAGTTTACGCATTAATTTAATGCTTTCATGAACAGCTCCCGCACTGGTGTAGGGACCAAAATAGCGGGCACCATCTTTTTGCACCCGGCGAGTTGCATATAAACGAGGAAACTCTTCATTCGTTGTAACTTTAATATAAGGATAGGTCTTATCATCTTTTAGACTAATATTATATTTAGGACGATGCTTCTTTATTAAGTTACACTCAAGAATTAGCGCTTCTATTTCAGAAGATGTAACAATGTATTCTAAATTAACAATCCGCGATACCATAGCTTGCACTTTTGTGGAATGATTACGGCTTGACTGAAAGTAAGAGCGCACACGATTCTTAAGTACCACTGCTTTACCTACATAAATAATCCGCTCCTGGGCATCCTTCATTAAATACACACCTGGTTGATCCGGCAAATGACTTAATTTTTCTAATAATTCATCGTTCATATTACTAAAATACTCCTTTTGGGAAAAATATCACATTGCAAAGAAGTGAAAAGTATGAGATAATTGTAACATACTTTTAGTACTAGCTATTAAGTTTTTTTATTTTCTTTTTAAGTTCTATGTATACATGTTGTAAACTCATTGTCGAGTTAGATGTTATATACTATAATTAATTGCATTAGCGTTTAGAATCTGATCACATTGATCTTTACAAATAGGAGGTCTCTATCCATGTTTAAAAGAATACTGATTGCCAATCGCGGTGAAATTGCCGTTAGAATTATTCGAGCCTGTCAGGAATTAGATATTGAAACCGTCGCTGTATATTCAGATGTTGACGCCGATGCCCTACATGTCCAACTAGCTGACCATGCATATAATATCGGGCCTGCAGATGCAATGAATAGTTACCTAACTATGGATTCTATTATTATGGCTGCTAAAGCCTCAAAAGCAGAAGCCATTCACCCAGGATACGGATTCTTTTCAGAGAACGCTGATTTCGCTGAAAAAGTTACCAAAGCGGGCTTGGTT
>JARBUM010000098.1 GCA_029239675.1 Pelosinus sp.
CAATGTTCGTTTTAAAAACTTTGATACTCTTAATAAAGAGAAAGTGTATCGTTACTTAGCGTCTAAGGGCTTTTCATCATCTAGCATTCATACAGTCTTAGAAACTATTTATCACTCTAATACATAATTTGCAATAAACATAAAATGATTTGGCATTTGCCAAATCATTTTATGTTTATTGCAAATTATGCTTAAATACAAGCATTTCTAAAGTTTTATTAGTTTTATTCTAAACTCAGCTAAGAGACATAAGGGATAACTTGACACTACTTTGAAAAAGATTTACAATTGAATTAATCAATTGTGCAAACAATTGTCAAATTTATCCAATAAAATCAGTTACTGTAGGGGAGTAATTGCGAAATGCTTTTAGAAGCTGATTATATTTTTTCAGCTTTACCCTTAAAACCATGAGAATAAAAGGAGGTGTAAGATTATATTTGAATTCATTTTAACTACTGTACTTGTTGCTATCTTCAGCTTTGGCATAGGCTATTGGATACGCAAAAAAACTGCTGAAGCAAAAATAATCTCAGCTGAAGAAGCTGCAAAAAAGATAATCGTTGAAGCAGAACGTTCAAGTGAAGCTAAGAAAAAAGAAGCACTAGTGGAAGCAAAAGAGGATATTCATAAACTTAGGAGTGAATTAGAACGAGAAACAAAAGAACGTCGTTCCGAGCTCCAACGTTTAGAACGTCGCTTAATGCAAAAAGAAGAAAATCTTGACAGAAAAGTTGACTCGCTTGAGAAAAAAGAGGAAATTATCAGTCATAAAGAAGCTGAACTTGATAAAAGTCAAGAAATAATTGATACTTTATATGCCAAACAATTAGCTGAATTAGAAAGATTATCAGGATTAACATCCGAAGAAGCTCGTAATTTATTATTAGCTAATGCACGAGAAGAAATTAAGCATGAGACCGCAATGATGATTAAAGAATTAGAACAACAGGCGAAAGAAGAAGCTGACAAAAAAGCACGTAATATTATTTCTTTAGCTATTCAACGCTGTGCTGCAGATCATGTTGCAGAGACTACTGTTTCTGTTGTAGCATTACCTAATGACGAAATGAAAGGTCGTATTATCGGACGTGAAGGACGTAATATTAGAACCTTAGAAACCCTTACTGGTATTGATCTTATTATCGACGATACTCCTGAAGCTGTTATATTGTCTGGCTTTGATCCTATACGTCGAGAAGTAGCTAGAATCGCTCTTGAAAAATTAATTGCTGATGGTCGAATTCATCCTGCTCGAATTGAAGAAATGGTTGAAAAAGCTCAGAAAGAAGTAGAGCAAAGAATTAAAGAAGCTGGCGAACAAGCGACTTTTGAAACTGGAGTCCACGGACTTCACCCAGAAATTATTAAACTTCTTGGTCGTTTAAAATATCGCACCAGTTATGGGCAAAATGTACTTAAACATTCTATTGAGGTTGCACATTTAGCAGGTGTAATGGCTGCGGAGTTAGGTGTAGATGTGATGCTGGCTAAACGAGCTGGACTTTTACACGATCTTGGCAAGGCCGTTAACCATGAAATGGAAGGATCACATGTAGAACTAGGTATGACCTTAGCAAAGAAATATCGTGAATCACCTGAAGTAGTGAATGCGATTGGTGCTCACCACGGCGACGAAGAGCCTACTACCGTACAGGCAGTATTAGTAGCCGCTGCTGATGCTATATCTGCAGCTAGACCTGGTGCCCGTCGCGAAAGTCTTGAAAGTTACCTAAAACGATTGACACGATTAGAAGAGATAGCCGAATCTTTTGAAGGCGTAGAAAAGTCATTTGCTATTCAAGCTGGCCGTGAAATTCGTATTATGGTTAAACCAGATAAAATAGATGATTTAGCTTCCGTTCGATTATCAAGAGATATCGTCAAAAAGATTGAAAATGATCTTGAGTATCCAGGACAAATAAAAGTAACTGTAATTCGCGAAACACGTGCTGTCGATTATGCGAAATAAATAAGAAATATTAAAACGACCTTAGTTAAAGGTCGTTTTAATATTTCTTCCATATATTTTAAAAAGGAATTCTTATTAACTTTAGAGAATAAGTAGACCGAGCTAATACTTTAATCATACTATTGGACGGTGATTTTTATGCCCAAGTATAAACAAAATGATGAACGGGTTTCTGATGGTGTCAATTTATTGATTTCTATTCTTGTACGTTATCCTGAGATTGGAACTATCAGTTTTGATCCTCAGAACAATTGGTTAAAACTAACATTCATAATGTCTACAGTACCATCGGAAATAGAATTTAACAATATTAAGAACTTATTATTAAATAGCATAATTGCCTATACTAGATTAGAAGATGTATCGTTTAAAACATTAGACATACAATTAGATACCTATGATCAGGTTGCTATGTTAAGTGTCTTTAGAGATGTACATACTATCTCTAAGAATGAAATTGCCTTACTGATTACATTATTAAGAGGGAAATTTCAAAGTAACCTAATTACAGATTATAATGACTCTCTATTAGAAGAGGATCTACTTATTCAAGAAGAAGTTATTGAAGATATGTTAACAAGTATTAAAAAGCATCATACAGAAAATAGATTAATCGGTATTCGCGAAGACGGTAGAGTTTTGGTTTTTAACAAATAACCAGAACTTTATAATTCGTCTCTAATATGGAGGATTGCCAAATGAATATTATGATGATTGGTGATATTTGTGGTCAACCTGGAAGACGTACAGCAGCTCATTATATTCCTCTTTTAAAAGAGAAATATAATTTAGATTTAATTATTGCTAATGGTGAAAATTCTGCTGGTGGAGTAGGAATCACAGCTAAGGTCTTAGAAGAGCTATTAGAGATGGGTATTGATTGTATTACAACAGGTAATCATGTTTGGGATAAAAAGGAAATATTTAATTTCATTGATACGAGTAATAATTTGATTCGGCCTGCAAATTACCCGCCTGGGACACCAGGTAAAGGTTATCATGTACTGTCCATTAAAAACCATAAAGTTGCTATTATCAATCTTCTAGGGCGAGTATTTATGCCTCCTATTGACTGTCCATTTCGCGCTGTTGATCAGATTATTGCAAAAATTAAGGATACATGCGAGATCATCATTATAGATTTTCATGCTGAGGCAACCTCTGAGAAATTAGCTTTAGGTTATTATTTAGACGGACAAGTCTCATGTATCGCAGGAACGCATACACATATTCAAACTGCTGATGAACGTATTTTCCCACAAGGTACTGCTTATATTTCTGATATCGGTATGGTAGGGGGTTGGAATTCCATCTTAGGTGTAGATAAGGAACCTGTAATTAAAAAATTTTTGACGGGATTACCAACTAAGTTCACTGTGGCAGCTGGTTCTGAAACAATTTTTTGTGCTATTATAATCAATATTGATTCTTGTACTAATAAAGTTGTTCATATCACCCGAATACAAGAAAATTTTAAATTTTAAATTTATTTCTTTTAGATAAAAAAGGAATTTTTTGGGTTAGCAACGAATACTGATAGATAAGGACTTTATCATTTGCTTTTCTAACTTAAAGGAGGGTACTAAAAAACATGGAAGTCTTAAAAGTATCAGCAAAATCTAACCCGAATTCTGTAGCAGGTGCATTGGCAGGAGTGCTAAGAGAACGTGGTGGCGCTGAAATGCAAGCAATTGGCGCAGGAGCACTTAACCAGGCAGTAAAAGCAGTAGCAATTGCAAGAGGATTTGTAGCACCACATGGTGTTGATCTTATTTGCATCCCTGCCTTTACTGATATTTTAATTGATGGTGAAGAACGAACTGCTATGAAACTAATAGTCCAACCAAGATAAAATAATTAAAACCTGTTCGTTAGAGCAGGTTTTAGCTATTTTATTTGGGTACAATAATATAAGAAAAAAATCCATCATATAATCTACAAACTGAAGGAGTTAAGTCATGGAAATAATAGTAACAAATACTTCAATAATTGAGGCACCATGTGATACTTTAATTATTAATTTATATGAAGATCTCAAGAAAGCAAATAAGATTATATCAACTCTTGATCAAGCATTTTCAGGCTATCTCAATACAATCATTTCATCTCAACCTAATTGTAGCGACTTCGGTGAAACAACTATTATTTATACGTTAGGAGCCATTAACGCTAAGCATATTATATTGTTAGGAATGGGAAAAAAAGAAGACCTAACAACTACCAGAATTCGTTCATTAACAGCAACTGCCTTACGTGCAGCAAAAAAAATTCATTCTTCTTCAATTGCCCTTATTCCTTCTGATTTTATTACATATACGAATGACTCTCAGAGAATTGCCCAAGCGATTGTAGAAGGTACACTACTAGGGACATACCAATTTAATTACTATAAGACCAGTAAAATTATCGATTCTCCTATTAGAGATTTAGTTTTGATTGAAAACGATCAGAACAATACTGCAGCGCTTAATAAGGGCATTCGTACTGCATCCATTATAGGGCCAAGTGTCAATCTTGTTCGAGACTTAGTTAATCATCCATCTCAATATATGACACCGACTAAAATGGCATTACATGCACAAGAAATTGCTATAGAAAGTAATCTTGAATTAACAATCTTAGAAAAAGAAGATATGAAAAAGGAAAAAATGTATGCTTTATTATCAGTCTCTCAAGGCAGTGTAGAACCACCTAAAATGATTGTTCTGAAATACATTGGAGATTTGGAAAATAAGCAAATTACAGCATTTATCGGGAAAGGTGTTACTTTTGACAGCGGTGGTATTTCTATTAAACCAAGCTTAAATATGGGTGAAATGAAGGATGATATGGCTGGAGGAGCGGCAGTATTAGGAGCCATGGCAGCGATTGGCAAACTAAAACCAAAAATTAATATTCTAGCTATTATCCCATGCACTGAAAATATGCCATCAGGGAACGCCTATAAGCCAGGTGATATCATTTCTTCCATGAGTGGCAAGACTATTGAAATTATATCTACTGATGCTGAAGGAAGACTTATTCTTGTAGATGCTATTACTTATGCTAATAAGCTAGGTGCCACTCAAATCATCGATATAGCAACTTTAACTGGTGCTTGTGTAGTTGCTCTGGGGAATGTGGCCTCTGGTCTTATAAGCAATAATGCTGCTCTTTGCCAGCAAGTATTACAAGCATCTACAGATACTGGAGAAAAGATGTGGGAACTACCTAACTATACTGAATATAAAAAAGATATTAAAAGTAATATCGCTGACTTAAAGAATTCTGGTGGTCGAATGGCAGGAGCTATAACCGCTGGCTTATTTATAGGAGAGTTCGTTGAAAACACCCCATGGGTACATATTGATATCGCTGGTACTGCAACTATTGAAAAAGAGGATGGATATAACCTTAAGGGTGCAACTGGCGTAGGAACACGAACTTTAATACAATTAGCCCAAAATATGAGCCAATCATGACGGCCGATTTACATACTCACACTACAGCATCTGACGGGCGACTTTCCCCTGTAAGCCTTCTTAAACATGCCATAGAAGCAAAACTATCCTATATTTCCATTACGGATCATGATACGGTGAACGGTTTATTAGAGATTTATGAGGAATTGAAGAATACGAATTATAATATTCGCATCATTCCTGGAATCGAATTTAGTACCGATTTACCCGATAATGAAGTTCATATCCTAGGGTATCAGATTGATATTTATGATTTAGAATTGCGCAACCAATTAAATATTTTAGTTACCCATCGTCATGAACGCACCAAAGAAATCATTCACAAACTTAATGAATTAGGCTATACAATTGATTATCTACGCGTAATAGAATTAGCACAGCATGCTACATCTATAGGACGACCACATATTGCTAAGGCCTTGATAGAAAAAGGTTACTTCTCTACTGTTTCAGATGTTTTTACTACGTTGCTAGATAAAAATGGACCTGCTTATGTGCCTCATTATAAGTTAACACCACAGCAAGTCATTACTTTAATCAAAAAAGCTGGTGGCATACCAGTATTAGCTCATCCTGGCCTAATTGGTGATGATACGATTATCTTAGATCTAATTAATATAGGCATTCTAGGTTTGGAAGTGTATCATCCTAAACATAATACACTACAGACTCAGAAATATTTAGACTTGGCAACTCGATATCAATTGGTAGTAACAGGTGGGTCAGATTTCCACGCTGTCTCAACTAGATTTCCAGAAAGACTAGGGTTATTTACTGTCCCTGCAAATTTAGCAGAGAAGCTAAGTAAATTATAATACGATAACATATATTTAAAATCAGATTTTTAAGCAAGATTCCTAGTCGCTGCAGAGCGACGCTTAGGAATCTTGCACATGAATTTCATCTTCTTTATAGAATGTTGTAAAAAAACTACAAAAATAGGATTGTATATTATTTTTGCTTGACAACATCTCAAAAGATGTTTATTTTTATTTATGAACCCTTATTACTATATATAAAAAAGTAGGAGGCTACCCGATGGATATCATCGCATTAGTGGGGCCAAGCGGAACTGGAAAAAGTCACCGTGCATTAATTGTGGCACATGAACATCATATTGATACAATTATTGATGATGGTTTACTCATTAAAGATAGTAAAATTATTGCCGGCCATTCTGCAAAAAAAGAGGCCAGCAAAATAATGGCCGTAAAACGAGCAATTTTCATGGAAGCTGACCATGCTCAAGAAGTTAGAGAAGCAATCGAGAAAGTAAAGCCTACACGTATCTTAGTATTAGGCACTTCAGTAAATATGGTGGAAAAAATTGTTCATATTTTAGAATTGCCTAAAATACAACAAATCATTATGATTGAGGATATTGCCACTGCGGCTGAAATTGCTAAGGCGCGAGAAAGTCGATTAAAAGAAGGTAAACATATAATCCCAGTACCAACCATTGAATTAAAACCTCATTTCTCTGGCTATCTGATTGATCCCCTAGATATTTTTTTTAAAAAACCTAAGACTCGACGGCGAAAAATTGGAGAAAAATCAATTGTACGTCCGACCTTTAGCTATTACGGAAAACTACTCATCTCGGATGCCGCAATTGCCACAATTGTTGGTTATGTAGCTACGATTGACCCAGAAATCCCCAATACTGGCCAAATAAACATAAAAAATTCCCATGACAAGGAAACGGGAATATCCATTCAATTGGATATCACTGTCCGATATGGAAATTCCTTACGGGATATTTCGTATCAAGCTCAGAGGCGTATTAAGACGATGGTAGAACACATGACAGGATTATTAGTAAAAGAGGTTAATGTATCAGTTAAGCGCCTTAGCTTCTAATAATGGAGTATTACCTTATATTATCCTCTATTTTTGAATAGTAGTAGGCAGGGTAACCTTCCTTATATCGATACAAATCTGGACAAAAGCCAATTGGACGTTTTGGTTGTTCCGGATTCTTACGTTGGATAGCTGTAAGTAGAAAACTAATTTGATTTACATGCTGAATTAATTGGATAGCTGATCCATCTGGCATTTCTCCATAGAAACAAATTAATTTGGGATTAAAGTAACCAATATTATGTACTGTAAATTGTACTGTTTGGCCAAAGTTTACTAACTTAATTCCAACCTCATGCTCTTGATTAAGCCCCTTGTCAAACTCATCCATATAGTGGCTTAATTGTTTGAAAAAATCGCTAGCAAGTTCTATAGATTGTAGTTCTTGTGTTGTTTCTTTTCCGACAATTTCTGAATCGTTCATCTTATTGCATTCCCCCTCTTTTATTCATTATATGGATCACACAGCTCCATAATGCTATCAAATAAAAAAGGCGTCCTACATTAGGACGCCTTTTTTTATCAGATTTGAAATAAGCCTGAAATATGTACATTTTTATAATCCTAATTTCGTTGAAGCGTTGTTCTTAAAAAGATTCTGTTTCCTTATATATTCTCGCACCATTTCTACACTTCTATGACCAGTTTGCCTCATAATATCATCTAAGGATGCACCATTAGCAGACGCCTCCGTTGCGAATCCAGCACGCAAACTATGACCAGAATACTCAGCTACTGGAAGCCCAATTTTTCGTACATATTCTTTTACAATTCTAGCTACTGAATGAGATGATGCTAATCTTTTTTGCGATACTTGACCATACTTATTTATTTGACGAAAAAGTGCTCCTTCTCTGATTTTTGCCGCCTCAATCCAGTCTTGTAAAATGCGAACAGGGCAAGTATCTGGATTAGAACCATAAGCAATTCCTTTCTCCATTCCCGCACCTTCCTGGTCTGTTTTTGATTTACGTAGAACGACTCGAATTCCTTCTCGCGTAAAACGAACATCTTCAATATTTAGGGAAATTAGCTCAGACCGACGAAACGCTCCTGAGAACCCTATCAATAATAATGCGCAATCCCGAAGATCTCTTAGATCTTCTTTCTTCTCGCAAAAATGCTGTATATCTTCAGCTAATATAGGGCTTTTCTTATTACGCATAATACCTAATTCACGCTTAATACCTTTCATTGTATCTATTACAATTTTAGATGCCGTTGGAGAATCATACCCCGCAGTAGCATGTGCTTGGCTAATTGTGCTCTTTTTACGAGCGATTGTACTAGGTCTCTTTTTTTCTGTAAATAAGTATGATAAGTATGCAACAACCGTTTCTACTTCTGCCGGCAAAGAAGATACACCTTTTTCTTTACACCACTCACAAAACTCCTTCCAGTCAGAATAATATGCTTTTCTAGTATTTTCCGCTTTAGAATTAATTATTAACTTTTTTCCTTGTTCTATGTACGAATTGTATA
>JARBUM010000020.1 GCA_029239675.1 Pelosinus sp.
ATTGGTTGTTTCTAAATCAAGGGCGGAAGTGGGTTCATCGCAAAGCAGTATTTTAGGTTTATTGGCTAAAGCCCGGGCAATTCCAACCCTTTGCTTTTGACCACCGCTCAGTTGACCAGGTAACGCATTCTTCTTATCGCTTAATCCTATAAGCTCAAGAAGCTCATTGACTCGTGGGGCAATTACTTTTTTGTCGGCGTTCGCTGCTTTTAGGGCAAAAGCAATATTGTCGTAGACGGATTTAGTGTGGATGAGATTAAAGTGTTGAAAAATCATCCCTGCATGGGTACGCAGCTGCCGTAGTTGGTCGCCTTGGTAATTGGTAACATCTTGTTTATCAATGATGACTTTGCCGCTGGTTGGCGGCTGTAAAAGATTAATAGTACGGAGCAGGGTGCTTTTTCCTGCTCCGCTTGTACCGATGATCCCGAATATTTCACCTTTCTCAATATGAAGGGATACGTTTTTGACTGCCGCAAAGGATCTTGTTTTTTCTGAAAATAAGACCTGAATGTCTTGTAGATCGATCATTGGCACTACCCCTCCTGACAAATTATTTTAGATTCCATTTTTTTGTATACCAATCGGGTTTTTGGAAATCTTTAAATACATGTTTCGGATCTTCAATGACGGTTTTGAATTCTTCGGATTCAACGATTTCTTTAAGATCTTTAACAAATTGTTTATCGAGATCTTCTGTACGAACAGCAATTAGATTTTTCAGTTCATCGGATAATTCTTCTTTAATAATGGCAGATGACAAATTAATTCCAGCGGCAATAGCATAGTTGCCATTTACAACCGATAAGGTGATACTGTCTAAGGAACGAGGCAATTGAGCGGCCTCAATCGGTGAGAATTTTAGACCGTAAGGATTCTGGGCAATGTCTTTTTCCGAAGCTTTTGTAGCATCGATGGATGGTTGAAGTGTTATAATTTTATTTTTCTCCAATAACCGAAGAGCGCGAGCTAGGTTTGTTGGATCGTTAGCAAGAGTGATTTCATCACCGGGTTTCAGTGCTTTTTTCAAATCGCTTTCATTGGTAGCATTAATTTTCTTAGAGTAAATGCCTAAACCAGCAGTTGGGACATTAATAACAGGTGAGAGTTTTAATCCTTTATCCGCTGAGAATTTTTCTAAGTAAGGTTTATGCTGAAAGAGGTTCGCGTCTAATTCTTTGTTGTTAAGCGCAAGATTCGGCTGAACATAGTCACTAAATTCTTTTAGTTCTACCGTGTAGCCTTTTTTTTCAAGACTTGGTTTAATCGCATAACGAATCATATCACCATAAGGGCCTGGAGCAACACCAAATACTAATTTCTTTGGTTGCTGTGACTGGCTGCTGGATTGCTGGCTGGACTGGCAGCCAGCAATAAGACCAATGACAAGAAGGAGCAGTAATGAGGTTATAAAACGTAGTTGTTTTTTCATAATGTATCTCCCTATTATTATATTTTTATTTCCTATTCTTCGCATCTTCGTGTTAAAAAAGCTTTTTTGGAAAGGATTTACTAGTTTTTAATAGTTAACGGTAAAACGAGGGGTAGTAGGACGTTTGGTTACATCTACTCCGGGGACTTCTTGCGGGGCGTAATGTAGTTCTAAGTCGCGAATTAAATCTAAGTAGCGTTCAACAGCTCTATTTAGTACTTTAGAGCCTTTTTCAGCTGTGGAGGAGAGAATTTGCTCTGTGGTGCCAATTCCTTTTGAACCGATATGTCCTGGTTCATGTACGGCGATGGGCTGAGAAATATCAAATACTTGGAAGGTTTCTGTAGAATCTTGGGTAATGGAATATTTTAACAAGGTTTTATCAATCAGAGGAACTAGCTCAGCACCCTGAACTTTATCCATTTTAACGAGATCAGGTCTTACATATAAAATATTGCTGGTTTCATCTTCTCCGGCGTGATAAAAAGGAGTTGTTAATTCTGTACGTAAGGTCTCAGCAGCTAGCTCCCAGTATGTTGCACCAGCGATGAAAATCGGCTTGCCTTCACGGCGCAATTCGGTAGCAACCTCATGAGTAATCACTTGAAAATTAGGCTCTTGTCCATGGCCTTGAATAATAATGACTTTGCGAAATCCAGAAGCCCAAAGACCTCTTATAATATCTCTTACATAGCTGTGTAAGGTACTGTGACTAACAGCAAAAGTACCTGGTAGGGGATCACCCTTAGTGTCGTAATGGAAGGTGGGGGAGGTTCCTGCGCGAACAGGGGTAGGGACTATGGCAGGCAATCCTGTTAATTTGCTTAGCTCCAAAGCAATCCATTCTGCTGTGAAAGTATCTGTTCCTAGGGGTAAGTGATTGCCGTGAGCTTCTGTAGTGGCAACAGGGAAAATAATGATTCCCCGCTCGTTGCTAAGTTCTAAGGCAGTATCCAATGTAAGTTCTTCCCAGATTATTGGTTTGGACATGAATAAACAGCTCCTCTCATTTGATGAAATAAAAAATGGAGTGATATATCTTTTAGCAAGTATCTTATTTTTTTATGATGGGGTCCTTTAGTTCTGTTGTAATGCCGGCTATTTTAAGTGCGGATGCAGCATAGTCTTCCCAAGGCTCCAATGCTCTGACCACTAATTTTGCACCATCTGGCGAGCCGCCGCCATGCATACAACCAGGAACTCCTCCACCAATGGTCAACCATTCTACTAATCTGGCTGCTCGAGCTCTGGTTTCGCCGTCGGCATCTGCTGCTAGAGCATGTAGCAAATGTTGACCATACTCTGATGATTGAAAATCTGCATAAGAAGGGAAGCAGCCTGTCTCAGCGATACCACCGCTGATATCTTGTGCTAATAATTTTGTTTCGTAAGGAAGCTTAGCTACTTGAGTTTTATTGACGTGAGCTAGTAACGAATCTGGCAGCCAAACTCCTGAAGGATGACGATTTCCTAAGAGGATGGCTCCTAAACCTAAACCAAAAGTAACTTCATTGTTGGCGGCCATTTGATTTAATTTATCTTGGAAGATTTTGCGGGAAAGGCCGTTGGCGCGAGCCATATTAATAGCTGCTCCAATTAATATATCCCCTTGACCAGCCACGCAAGCACCAATGGCAGAGCGATAAAGAGCTGTAAAGTATTCAATGAACTTTCCCGCGTAAGCATACTCACCTTGTAGAAAGATCCGATCCTCAGGGACGAAAACATCATCGAAAAGGAGATATGCCTGGGTGATTGCACCGGCTTTAGGAGAGTCCCAGCCGTCCTCTTCATCTCTAGTATCACTAGGGCGCCGAGTTTCTACAATGGTGAGTCCCTGGACGTCTCGCGGTACGGCAAATGCCAAAGCGAAATCTTTATCAGACTCCCCATAGGCGTTGCCGGGGACGCAGAGAATTTCATGAACGGCTGCTACTCCGCAGATTTGTGCCTTGTAGCCTCTAACAATTATACCGCCGGGCACTATTTTGCTAATGTGCAAATTGCTGTCTTTATGCTTTTGCTGGGATGGTTTTAATGCTCGATGTCCTTTTGCATCTGTAATGGCGCCTGCCAGGACTAGAGAATTTTCTTCTACATAACGCAAGTATTTTTCTAGTCTACTGTGGTATGGGGTAGTAAGCTCCTGGTCTGTTTCGTAGGTTACTGCCCATAAAGCGTTAAGAATAGTCCAGCCTGTGCAGGTAGCCCCTTGGCAAGTTCCTGTTTTGCGAAACTGGGCCCGTTTCATGCGAATATTACCAGCCACATCTTCTGGACTTTTCATTAACGTGTTCCACCGATGTGCTTTCTGGTTAGAAAAGTGGGAATTGGTGGTGAAGACATCAGCTTGTTCAGGATCAAAGGCTGCGTCATAGGAAAGGGAAACGGATTGAATGTGAAGGCGAGTGGCTGGATGAGTGGTAACATCCTCAATTAATTTGCCCCACTTATAGATGTTGGGACGGAGCTTTTTTAGACTTTTAATATACTGAGAGCCATTTTGTAATGTCATAGGAGCCTCCTAGTTCCAAATATTCTTTCGATTATCAATTACACGCTTTGCTTTGTGTGTTGCCCGGGGTAGCATTCCTGATTCTAGAATTTCTATTTTGGCAGATACGCCAACAACACTTTTTAATGTTTTATTTAGTTTTGCTGCCAATAAAGCTGTATCTTTATTAGTGCTACGCTCTGCTTGCACAGTTAATTCGTCTAAATGATTGACACCACGGTTCACAATAAGACTATATTCTCCCGTAAAATCAGAATCTTTCCGGATAATGGATTCTACATCGCTGGGGAAAACATTAACGCCTTTAATAATGAGCATGTCGTCTAGACGTCCGTGTACACCGTGGAGTCTGAGAGAAGTACGCCCGCATTGACAAGGTTCAGTAGTGTAAGACACGATATCTCCTGTACGAAAACGGATGAGGGGTCTGGCTGTTTTTTTCAAAGTAGTGAGTACTAATTCACCTCGTTCTCCTTCTTGTACAGGTTCACCCGTTTTTGGATCTAATACCTCGGTGAGAATGTGATCCTCTGCCCAGTGTAGACCATTCTTTTCCTGGCACATGCCAGCGCAGGAACCAAAGATATCGGATAAACCATAATAATCGTAAACATCGGCACCCCACAGATTTTCAATAGTTGCACGTGTTTCAGGAATCGATCCTCCAGGTTCTCCAGCAACAAATATCTTTCGTAGGGAAAGATCCCTTGCAGGATTAATGCCTTCCTTTTTTGCTGTTTCCCCTAGATACCAAGCATAGGATGGCGTTGTCCAAATCGCGGTAACCCTAAATTGACGAATGAGACTCAAAAGACGTTCTGAAGGCACTGTACCTGCGTGGATGGATAGAGCTCCTACTTTTTGCGCGCCTAATACGCAAGGTCCCCCTACAAATAAGGAAAAATTTAAGGCATGGCAATAGCGATCGTGAGATCGTAAGCCGCTAGAAAAAAACTGTCTAGCTTCATAATCAATCCAGTCGTCAAAATCCTTGGCTGTAAAAGGGGAAGCTGTGGGGATGCCGGTTGATCCGCTAGACGTAGAAATATATACAATCTCTTCTTCAGGTACGGCAACGATGTCACCAAAAGGTACTGCTGCTTCCTGGCGTTCTCGTAGTATGGATTTTTGTATGGTAGGAAAATGCTTAAGATCATTTAAGCTCTTTACTTTATCTGGATGTAAGTGGGCAGCATCAAAAATTTTACGATAATAAGGTGATCCTTCATAGGCATGCTTGAGATGTGAAATGAGTAGTTGTAGTTTTAAAGAATCCCAGTCAGCTCTAGTTTGTGTTTCCAGTTTATAATCCCAATATTGCTGTTCGCTTTTTGGCATAGGGCTATTCCTCCTTAAGTATGAATGTGATTGTATGAAAATATTTTTTAAAAAAACAAAAAAAGGCTGAACAAATGGCAAATGCCAATTTATTCAGCCTTCAGTATTCTGACCAGCTGGAACTCTTATTTATTATTTTTTTCATTATAGATTGTAGATATTATAGTTGTCAATCATTTTATTTTAATCAGATTCTAACTTCAAAATTACCTTTAATTTTGGATGCTGATTTACCTTTTCCTTGCACTATGGTCTGGGGAGGAGGTGTATTGGTTGTGGAGGAATTCATTAGATCTAAGAGATCTTTTGAGGTATCAGTAGAATAATCAAGGATGGTTCTTGACTCCTTTGGAACGTTTTGATTGTTTTTCCATAAACGAAAACAGACAAAGGCTATGACAACTAATAGAACCAAAGAGAAGAGAAAGCCAATGCCAAGGGGTGACTGCTGTTTTTTTGAAGCGGGTACAATAGGGGCAGCGGTAGTTTGGGACGAGACTTCTTGGTACGTGCCGAAAGACGGTTGAGGAGGGTTCGTATTCTTGTCAGCAGAAACGGATTTATCCAAAGTGGCTGGAGACGTTTTCATAGTTTTAGATTCTTTTGGTGTTTCTGCAGTCTGGGATTTCAAAGTACTGGTAGAATTTGAAATAGGGGGAGATGGTGATTCCGTGTTATTGCTTGGTGAAGGCTTTATATTCATGGTAGGAGGCGTGGGTGGAGTGGGTTTGGTTGGCGGCGTTGGGGTTTGCATAAAATAAAACTCCTTTGTAGCTTATATCTGACTCTATTGTACCAAAAAGCCAAGAGGATTGTACATCATTAAAGTAATGGAATTTCTTTATAGGAATTATGTGGTATCTTGTCGAAGTATAAGGCTAATAAATAATGCTTTTGGGATTTTGAGAGTAAACAGCGGAGGTAAAGTGTTTTGGAATTGGAGTTGGACCCGACTATTGCTCAAGAAATTGTTACTTTAGAATTAGGCAATAAAGTGGATGAATATGAAAAAATATTTCATTTGATTCCTATACAAATTTGGTACAAAGATACAAAGAATAATATTATTCGTGTAAATAAACAAGTTGAGAAAGACTTGGGCATGCCAGCTAGCGATTTTGCAGGAAAATCTACAGAAGAGTTGTTTCCTGCTTATTCTGCGAAATATTATGAGGACGATTTAGCTGTAATAAATTCTGGTAAGCCTAAAATAGGCATTATTGAACAGATCAATAATGTTAAAGGTGAGACCCTTTGGGTGCATACTAGTAAAGTGCCGACTATAAATTCTGAGGGAATCGTAACTGGGCTTGTTGCCTTAACAATTAACATCACAGAGAGTAAAAAACTAGAGGAACAAATTCCCATCTGGGCTAAAATATTTGAAGGTAGTGGTGAAGCTATTTCTGTAACGGATACAGAAAATCACTTTGTTGCTGTAAACCGTGCCTTTTCCCTAACTACAGGCTATTCTCCGGAGGAAGTTATGGGGCAGAACCCTCGCCTTTTAAAGTCTGGTCAGCATGATCCAATATTCTACCAAAATATGTGGGCGGCAATCATTCAAACGGGTTTTTGGGAAGGGGAGATATGGGAGAAGCGGAAAGATGGTGTGATTTATTTAAAGTGGTTAAGAATTGATCAGATAAAAGATGAGGAAGGGAATCTGATCAATTATTTGGCTCGATTTACGGATATTAGCGAGAAAAGGGCTACTGAGGAACGTATTCGTTACCTGGCAAGGCACGATGCTTTAACGGGATTGTATAATCGAGAAGTGTTAGAGAAAAAAATAGCAAAAGACCTGAAAAAGGCTAGACGTAGTGGTAACCGTGTAGGAGTTATTTCTCTTAATTTGGATCGGTTCAAAAATATAAATGATTCCTTAGGACATAAGGTTGGCGATGAAGTTTTAAAAGAACTTGCCCAGCGTTTACAAACTTGTTCAAAGAAGATAAGTCTAACGGCACGCTTTGGTGGGGATACCTTTAACTTTATTGTGCCTGCTATTTCTCAAAAAGATGAAATAATACCCGTCATTCATGAGATTATGAGTGCTATTGAAAAGCCTCTGCTACATGGTCAATTAGAGCTCATAGTCACAGCGAGTATTGGCGTTAGTATATTTCCTGATGATGGAGAGTCTGCAGAGGTGCTAATTGGTAATGCGGATACAGCCATGCATACGGCAAAGGAGAATGGGCGCAATTTTTATGAATTCTTTGAAGCCAATATGAATGAATATGCAGCAGAGCGCCTTATACTTGAAAATGATTTGCGGCGAGCTCTGGCAAGAGATGAGTTTAGTTTATTTTATCAGCCTCAAGTTGATAGTAAAACAGAAAAGGTGATTGGTGTAGAATCTCTCATTCGCTGGATACATCCAACTGGTAAGATCGTATCACCAGGAGATTTTATTCCCATTTTAGAAGAGACCGGTCTGATTATTCCCGTTGGTAAATGGGTATTAGCAGAAGCATGCAGGCAGCATAAGGAATGGATTGGATTGGGTTTGCCTCCAATTCCTATTTCGGTTAACATCTCTGCAATTCAATTTAAAGATACAGATTTCTTGCAGTTGCTGGCAAAGACGATAGAAGAGAGCGGCATTGAGCCTGGCTATTTAGAATTGGAATTAACAGAAAGCGTTGTCATGAGGCAACCTGAATTTGTGATTAAACAATTAGAACGGATTAAAGACATGGGGGTTAATTTAGCGTTGGATGACTTTGGTACAGGATTTTCAAGTCTTAGTTATTTGCGCTATTTTCCCTTAGATCGACTTAAAGTGGATCAGTCTTTTGTACGTGGATTATCAACGGATTCTGTTAATCAGGCAATTGTTGCATCGGTGATTGCCTTGGGAAAAAGCCTGGGCATAAATACCATTGCTGAAGGTGTAGAAACGAAGGATGAATTAAGCTTTCTGCGCAAACTTGACTGCGATGAAATACAAGGGTATTACTTTTCAAAGCCTTTACCGAATGAAGACTTTGTCAAATGGTTTAGGAGTAGATAAAGAAGAAAGTACCCCTGCACTAGTGCAGGGGTACTTTTACATAATATGATGCCTTGCAGCTCATTTGTAAGTCATAATGGCTAGGGCGGCAGGATTCGAACCTACGGATGCGGGAATCAGAATCCCGTGCCTTACCAGCTTGGCGACGCCCCAATAAAAATTCCTATAAATATTATATACTATTTATCATTGAATAGCAAATGAATTAGAATGTAGGAGTGATTCTTATAATTAATGATTGTCCATAGAAAAACATTGCAGTTTTATGAAAAAATCGTGTACAATATGGAATCGAGGTAGAAAGTTTTAAAGTTGAACGATAAGATAATCCACTCTAGTTTTAGAGTAGTTTAAAATAGAATGCAGGGAGAGTAGCATGAAAGTATTTATTGCAGAGAAACCTAGCATGGCAGCAGAGCTTGCAAAATGTCTACCAGGCCCCCTCATACGCAAAGATGGATATATTGAAACTGGTGCTGGTGTGGTAACTTGGGTATTCGGTCATATTCTAAGGCAAGCGGAACCCGGGGAATATGATGAAAAATATAAAAAATGGCGAGCTGGGGATTTGCCTATTATTCCTGAAGAGTGGAAGTTATTAGTGGCTGATTCTTGCATGAAACAATTTAATATTATTAAGACACTCATTGGTAAAGCCACTGAGATTATTCACGCAGGTGACCCTGATAGAGAAGGGCAATTGCTTGTAGATGAAGTATTAAGTTATACCAATAATGAGAAGCCTGTTATGCGGATTCTTGTGAATGCATTAGATGAAAAAAGCATCAAGAAGGCTCTTGCTGATCTACGGAATAATCAGGATTTTTATAATTTGAATCAATCGGCTTTAGCTCGTTCCCGTGCAGACTGGCTTGTTGGCATGAATCTTTCTCGAGCCTTTACCTTAGCCGCCCAAAGTGCTGGTCATGATATTACTCTGCCTATTGGTCGAGTTAAGACTCCCACTCTTGCTCTTGTGGTACGGCGGGAGAGAGAAATAAAAGATTTTAAAAATGCAGATTATTTTTTGATAAAGGCAGACATAAATCATGAAAATGGGCCTTTTAAGGCAATGTGGAAGCCAAAAGAGGAACAACTAGGAAGAGATACGGAAGGACGTTTAATCGACCCTGTTATTGCAAAAGCATTAATGGATAAGCTAGAAAGTACAAAAGAGCCAGTTTCTGTTTTATCTTGCGATACAAATGAAAAAAAAGAGCCGCAGCGCCTGCCTTTTTCTTTATCGGCTCTACAGGTCGTGGCTGGGAAGAAGTATGGATATGATCCTCAGGCAGTTCTGACTGGTGCTCAGGCTTTATATGAAAAGAAACTCACTTCCTATCCCCGTTCTGATTGTGATTTCTTACCTGAGTCGCAGAAAGCGGATGCCACTGTCATTCTTACAAACTTAGGTAACTGTCAGCAAGAAGAGTTAGCAGCATGGTCAGGTAAGGCTGATACTACAATAAAAAGTCGTGCTTGGAATGACAAAAAAATTACTGCCCATCACGCGATCATCCCCACTGAAGTGCCTTGTAAAATGAATACATTGCCAGAGATAGAAAGAAATTTATATTTTTTAATTGCCCAAGCCTACGTTGCACAGTTTTATCCTGTTCATGTTTACAATCAAACGAGAGCGGAGCTGGAGCATGCTGGAGAAGATTTTATAGCAAATGGCAGGGTAATAGTAACGATGGGCTGGAAAGAACTTTATGGTGGAGAAAGTAAAGACGAAGAAGATGAAGATAGTAAAACTCTGCCGAATATGAAAAAGGGTGATAAAGCTGATTTTATCGGTGCGACCCTGGAAAAAAAGACAACAAAACCGCCAGTACGTTTTACGTCTAGTACTTTGCTGCAAGCCATGAAGGAAATTCATAAATATGTTAAGAATCCAGAACTAAAAAAGCACCTTAAAGATGTTGCTGGAATTGGGACAGAAGCTACACGGGCTTCTATTATAAAAGAATTGACAGTAAGGTCCTTTTTGGAGGAAAAGAAAAAATATTTATATCCTACGGATTCTGCGTATCTTCTGATTGATGCATTGCCAGAGGAATTAACATATCCTGACTCTACGGCCATATGGGAGATTATCTTTAATCGTATGGTAGAGGGGACGGCACAACTAAATAGTTTTATTGATCAACAGACTCAATTTATTACTGCCTTATGTTTGAAAGCTAAAGAAGTTCACATTGAAAATAAGGATGCTAATGTTAAAAAATGTCCAAAATGCAAACAAGGCGTATTGAAATTGCGGAATGGTAAAAATGGAGCATTCTGGGGATGTTCTCGGTTTCCGGAATGTCGAGGTTCTTGCAATGATAAAGATGGACAGCCCCAACTATAGCGAGGTAGGTTCAGATTTAAAGACATAGCCGCTCTAGGACTTCCCCTTATAGAAGATGGGAATCTTGGAGCGGTTTAGTCATGGAGTAAAAGGATTTTTCTAGGAGTCTACCATTCCTGTCCAAGATATGGTATTATTTTCTTATATTGGGTCAAATGGAAATGCTTTTAAGCATATTTTCTTGAAATTCTTAAACGATATGATTTTAGAGTATGTCGCTATATAGGGAGGAACATAAATGATAAAGGCAAAAGTATTATTGGTTGATGATGATGGTATAGCCCTATTAGTACATAATAAAATGCTAGAAAAGCACGCCCAAGTCGTTACTGCGACCAATGCCAATGAAGCTTTGGAAATTATAAAAAAGGATAAGTCCTTTGCTGTGATTGTATCGGATCAATATATGCCTGAAATGAATGGTGCGGAATTGTTGCAACACGTAACTACTATGGCTCCGAATATGGTTCGTATTATGATTACTGGCTTTGCTGATTTAGCTGTTGCTATGCAGGCAGTGAACCTAGGAAATGTATTTCGCTTTCTTGTAAAACCTTGTTGTAAAGAGGATTTGGTATTGGCGGTTGTTGATGGAATTAATAAATACCGGCAAGATACAGGGCAGATACCTCCGAAGACAATGTTAACAGAACAACTGACTGAGCGAGAAAGAGAAGTTCTTCGTTTATTAGGTGACGGCTTTACTAGTGGGGAAATTTCTCTAGCGATGGGTATTACAATCGGTACGGTCAAGACCCATGTGCATCACATTTTTGGCAAGCTAGAGGTGAATAATAGGATAAAGGCAGTCGCAAAGGCAAAAAGTATGGGCATTATATAAAGAAAAATCGTATGATTGACGGAATATCTAGAAGAGATATTCCTGTTTTTATATTAAAAGACAAACTTCTAACTCATAAGTATTATTGTTAGAGTACATCTTTTGGTAGATGTTACTTTTGGATAAATCGTCTATATTATGAATGAGGGTGAAGTAGTATGTAAGAAGGTGATTTTCATGGAAAAATTGAGTGTGCAATTGATATTGTTATTAATAATATCGGGTATGTCATATTCTATATCTTTTTATACTTGGCGGTATCGCTTTATATATGGATTATGGCTTTTTTGGAGTGTAACTGTCATTGGGGTGATTGTACAATTTGTTGGGTATTCACTATATGCAAATTTGGATGTTGCGATTGTAAGTGCAAGCACAGCTTTTCCATCTATTGTAGTTAGTCTTATCGCTTTGAAATTCTTTGAGATTGTGCCAGCGGCAAAAAGCCTTGTATTTGAAAACATGGGCGAAGGTGTCGTGGTTCTTGATACTGAAAATCGGATATTAGATATGAATAGTCAGCTAGAAAAAATCTTAGATGTTGAGAAAGTCAATGTTGTGGGAGTTACTGTAGATGCAATAGCAGCCGAGTGGTTTCTTCAAGCCGTACAAGGAGAAGCAACACGGAAGCATTCTACCCTGCTTCAGCATAATGAAGTATATTATGAAGTAAAATCCACACCTTTGCAGCATAAGCAAAAAACTTTTGGCAGAGTCATTGTGCTATGCGATGTTACAAGTCGCATGCTGGCAGAACAGCGTCTTAATCAATTGTTGCAATCAGAGGAAAAATTGCTGCAGACAGAGGCTTTAGCTCATATGATGTTTAATCATCACCAAAACATGATGATGATTATTGAAAGTAAAACAGGACATATATTAGAAGCTAATGCAGCGGCGGAGAATTTTTATCAGTCTACCCTAAGTGGACGTTTAATTCATGAATTAAGTGAATATTCTCAAGATTTTCCAGAAAAAATAATAGGCCAATATGCAAAAGTTGGAGAGTACCAATTTCGTACAAGGCAATCATTAGCTTCCGGGCAAGTCAAGGATTTATCTGTGCATCTTACGACGAAGATTATTGGGGAAATGATATTATCCTTTTTAATATTGGAAGATATTACGGAAAAATTACAATTGGAGAAGGCTTTGCTTGAGGCTAAGGAAAAGGCGGAAAATGCGAATCAAGCAAAGGACAATTTTTTAGCGATTATTAGTCATGAACTTCGTACCCCGATGAATGGAATTTTGGGAATGGCAAAGTTAACGCTAGGAACGAAGCTGCAACCAGATCAGCGGGAATATTTAGAACTGGTACAGGTTTCTGGGGAAAAGTTATTGGCCCTATTAAATGATTTGCTAGATTTCTCTAAAGTAAGAGATGGAAAATTGGAGTTAGAAGTGATCGGTTTTTCATTGCGGGATATGATGAATGAATTTTATCGAATCCTAATGACAAAAGCCCGGAAAAAAGATTTAGAATGTGTAATGCATATTGATTGTGATGTGCCAGAAAAATTGTATGGTGATCCAAGGCGCTTGCAGCAAATTTTAATGAATTTGGCAGATAATGCAGTTAAATTTACTGAAAAAGGTTTAGTCACCATTGCTGTTAGTGTTAAGCGATATCAGAATAATAAGGTGAATCTTCTCTTTGCAGTACAAGATACTGGGATTGGTATCCCTCAGGAAAAAATTAATATTGTCTTTCAAAAATTTACACAAGTGGATTCTTCTACGACCAGGAAATATGGAGGTACCGGCCTAGGGCTTAGCATTGTCGCGCATTTATTAGAAATTATGGGTGGTACGGTATGGGTGGAGAGTAGTTTAGGTATTGGTAGTTCTTTTTATTTTACAGTAGACTTTGAAGTTTCTGCTTTCTTATCAGGTCATAGTCCTTTAGAAGTTATAGGGCAGCCTCTTAGTAGTAAAGATAGTATAGCAATAGGACCGCTACAGATTCTATTAGTAGAGGATGAATATATTAATCAGAAAGTAGCTGTTAAAATGTTGACGCAGCAAGGCCATGAGGTTACTTTGGCGAGTAATGGACGCCAGGCTGTAGAATTATTTCATACAGAATTATTTGATATTATTTTTATGGATATACAGATGCCCGAAATGGATGGAGTACAAGCCACAGCTGCCATTCGAGCCTTAGAAGAGGGATGGGGGAAGAATACACATATCCCTATAGTGGCAATGACTGCTTATGCGATGAAGGGTGATCGGGAACGTTTGATGTCTTCTGGGATGGATGAGTATGTTAGTAAACCTTTGGATTCAGAGGTATTAGCTGCCTTGATAAGAAAAATGTTTTCTGATGAGTCTTTGGAGACAAAAGGAGAGGATACGAAGGAGGTACAAAAAGAAGTTGTGACTTACGCCTACTTAGATCAATTAATGAATGTATGCCAGGGCGACGTAGAAACGGTGAAAGCAGTTATTAGTTGCTTCTTGGAAAATGGTACTCAATATATGCGAAATATTGAACAGGCTGTAGAACAAAAAGATGCTAAGAACCTAAAGTTAAGTGCCCATCGTTTAAAAGGAGCTGCAGCATACTTTGGTAACAAAACAGTGGTGGAATATGCTGCTCAGTTGGAGGATATGGGTAACAATGAACGGCTTGCGGATGTCAATTATACTTTTGCACAACTTAAGACTGCAATAGGTGAGTTAGAGCAAGGGTTGCAGCAGGCTTGGGGAGCTTTAGCTTCTGAAGAATAATATAAAAAATACACGGCTTATGCCGTGTATTTTTTATATTATTCTTTAGGTGTACCCTTTCCAAGTAATGGTTTAGAAAAGATACTACATTTTTTAATGATGAACTGAATCGTTTGAAAAAACTTTAAGAATTTCAAAGTTAAGTCTTTGTGTTTCCAAGATTGCTGTAAGTTTCGCATCAATTCGATGTAGAGTTGGGATAACATCATCTTGTTGGTCCGCTGACAAAAGATCAATACTCTCATGCAATTTTTGTAATTCTCCTGAGGTTAATTCCTCTAGACCATCGAGACGTTTGTTGATGCTCTCCATTGTCACTAATATTTTGTTTAATGTTTCTTCGTTCATATGATTCCCCTGTCTTTATCTATTCATTTAAGTAGATAATATATAATTTTTTGTTGACTCATTATACAGTTTCTCTGCTTGGTGCGTCAAGAAGAGTTGTAGCAGTAAAGGACTGCTTATAATGGTAATTGGCTGTTTGATGTTGTATTCCTCCTGACGGCAGTTAGAAATGTATATAGAAAATAATTAATTAAAGCAGCCCATTTCCCATGATATTTAATAGAAGAAGTGTATAAATTGGTAACTATCATGGCAAGATCTTAAGGAAGAATCCATGATAATTACTTACTTATAAGGAGATACAATGAACGATAGACAAAAAACCTGACAGTGTGAACTGTCAGGTTAAAAAGGAGGACTATCTAAAATGGTAGGAATATCTTAGTGAAGACGCATTAGGGGTTGCTTTCTTGTGGATCAATGATGGCAATGTCGCCTTCCTCGCCAGTGCGAATGCGAACGGCATTTTCTATAGGATAAATAAAAATTTTCCCATCACCAATTTTGCCTGTGCGACATACCTTTTTAATGGTTTCTACAACAGTTGCTACAGGGACTTCGCACACTACGATTTCTATTTTTATGCCAGCTAAGAGATTAATATTATATTCTTTGCCGCGATATACTTCCGTATGACCTTTTTGCAGACCACAACCAAATACTTGGCTAACGGTCATGCCGGTGACGCCAATGTCAGCTAAAGCTACTTTTAACTCTTCCAATTTACCCGGGCGAGTCACTACATCAATTTTGGTTATTTTTTGCATGAAGGATTACCACCTTTCTAATTTAGTGAGATTTAGAATGTGATGCTTGTAAGATAGGATTTGTTAGTGATTCTGATTGACTAGCGATATGGGAGAAGGATAGAGAAGAGCCAGCAGTTACGTCTTGATAAGTATAACCCCGTTCGCCATGTTCTGCAATATCTAGGCCAATATCCTCATGGCTTTCATCAGAACGCACTTGCATGAATAAGCTAATTACTTTCAGAATCACGAAGGTCATAACCGCTGCAAAAACCCAAGTGACCGCAACGCCAATTAATTGGGTGAACACTAGGCTGGGGTTACCAAAGAAGAATCCATCAGCTCCAGCTGGGTTAACAGCTGTGGAAGCAAATAAGCCAGTGGCAATTGCACCCCAAGTACCGCCAACTCCGTGAACACCAAATGCATCAAGAGCATCATCATAACCAAGTTTTGCTTTTACAATACTAACAGCGAAGAAACAAATAGAACCGCCAGCTAAACCGATAATAATAGCAGGTAACACACTAACAAAACCTGCAGCAGGTGTAATTGCAACGAGACCAGCTACACAACCGCTTGCTGCGCCCAATATGGTAGGTTTGCCGTGATAGAGCCATTCTGTTAGCACCCATGAGAGTGTAGCAGCAGCTGCTGCTACATGAGTAACAACGAAAGCACTAGCTGCCAAACCGTTAGCTGACAATGCACTGCCGGCATTGAAGCCGAACCAGCCGAACCAGAGGAGAGAAGCACCAATGAGAGTCATTGGCAGATGATGTGGCAACATAATTTCCGTACCATATCCTTTACGTTTGCCGATAAATAAAGCAACGACCAATCCGGAAATACCGGAGGAGATGTGCACGACAGTACCGCCGGCGAAATCTAATATACCCATTTCTCGCATCCAGCCGCCTACGCCCCAGACCCAATGAGCTAAAGGATCATAAACGAAAGTAGCCCAAATGAGAATAAAAACAGCAAATGCAGGGAATCTCATACGTTCAGCAAATGATCCAGTAATCAAAGCTGCTGTAATAATGGCAAACATACATTGGAAAATCATAAAAACTAAGTGGGGGATGGTAGCAGCATAATCTGCATTAGGCAACTGCCCTACACCATTTAAACCAAACCAGGCTAAACTGCCGATAAAATGATTAATATCGGGACCGAAGGAGAGAGAATATCCCCAAAGTACCCATTGTACTGTAATAAGTCCGATGATAAAAAAACTTTGCATAAGAGTGCTCAATACATTTTTAGTTCGGACCATACCACCATAGAACAAAGCTAAGCCAGGTGTCATAAGCATAACAAGTGCAGCGCTTAGTAAAATAAAAGTGGTATCACCTGTATCAATGGTAGCAACATCCGCAACAGCTTCTGTTGCTTCAGCGAAGGCTGTTCCAAGGCTAAAGAGCATCGTAAGAACAGAGGCGCTCATCATAGTAAGTAGCTTTTTCATATAAATTCCTCCCATTTTGTGTTTTTTTAGATAGCTAAATATATTATTTTATACTTCTCTAGGGAATAGAAAAGGCGCCTAAAGGTAGTGATACCTCTAGGACGCCATTGTCCCTAATAGACAGAAAAAGCCTTCGCATGTAGTATGCGAAGGCGCCATTGCCTATTTCGTATAAAATTTATAAATGGATTATACCAATATTTCATAGCCGTGTCAATAAAAAAATGAAAATAAAAAAACCCGAACAAAAAAACAATTTTTCTATATAAAATTCGGTAAAAATAGTATATAATGATTTCTGGATTTGAAACTAAATACAATAATAGCGAGGAGCACGGTAATGAACAATAAATATGATGTAGCGATTATTGGCGGTGGCCCTTCAGCGATTTTTGCGGCTTATGAACTGATTTCTAGTAACCCTGCTATCTCTGTAGTTATGGTTGAAGAAGGTCATGATATTTATCACAGAACATGTCCTATAGCGGAGAAGAAAGTAGCTCATTGCATAAATTGCAAACCTTGTAGTATTATGCGAGGCTTTGGTGGCGCAGGAGCTTTTTCCGATGGTAAATATAATTTTACCAGCGAGTTTGGAGGCTGGTTAAATGAATATCTTACAGATTCCCAGGTGGAAGAATTAATTGATTATGTAGATTCAATTAATATAAAATATGGTGCACCTAAGGAATTTTTCACCACTAAAAATAGCAGCATTCGCAAAAGTGCAATTGCGCATGATCTACATCTCCTGCAAGCGAAAGTTCGCCATTTAGGCACAGAAAATAATTTGCAAATATTAAAATGTATATATGAGTTCTTAAAAGATAAAATTACGATTTTGTTTAATCAACATGTGGAAGAGTTTAAAAAACAAGACGATAGCTTTGTCCTAAAACTGAAAAATAGCCAAGAAGAGATTTGCTGTGAATATTTAATCGCAGCTCCTGGTCGTGCTGGTTCAGAGTGGTTTTCAGCAAGATGTAAGAAGATGGGACTCACTATATCTAGTAATCAAGTAGATGTTGGAGTGCGAGTTGAGATTCCTGCAGAAGTCTTTCAGCATATTACAGATGAAGTATATGAGGCTAAGTTAGTATATCGGACGAAACAATACGGGGATTTAGTTCGTACATTTTGTATGAACCCCAAAGGATATGTTGTGGCAGAAAATACAGATGGTATTATTACTGTGAACGGGCATAGTTACCGTGATGAAAAACTTCATAGTAAAAACACTAACTTTGCTTTATTAGTAAGTAATCGCTTTACAGAACCCTTTAATGAACCACAACAATACGGTAAACGAATTGCTTCTTTCTCAAATATGTTAGGTGGCGGAGTTTTAGTGCAGCGATTTGGTGATCTGATAAAAGGTCGTAGAACCAATGAACATCGTTTAGCTCAAAGCTTTACAAAGCCGACACTTGCCGCGACGCCTGGAGACCTAAGCTTAGTTCTTCCAAAACGTCATTTGGATAATTTAATTGAGATGATTTATGCTTTAGATAAGATTGCTCCCGGCATGGCCAACGATGATACCCTATTGTATGGTGTAGAAGTAAAATTTTATAGTTCACGCTTAAAACTGACAGAACAGTTGGAAACTGAAATCCCTAACATGTTTGGTGTTGGAGATGGAGCTGGTGTAACTAGAGGACTTTCCCAAGCTAGTGCTAGTGGAATACATGTAGCCAGAGTGATTCAAAAGAGAATGCAAAAAAAAGCATAGTAAAAAGTGTGGGGGAATTTTCTTAGCGCCTAAGGAATTTCCCCTATACTATTAATGTAAGATCAAGTTAAATAAGAGTTTAGACTAGTAAGTGAAAAAATAGACATAATTCATTGAAAAAAACTATAACCATGATAGTTTTTTGTTATAGCAAAAAAGTGAGGAAAAGGCCGATTTAAGGAGATATAATAAGTAAAAATATAAAAGATAGCCTGTCAGTACTAGTGAATGTTGCTTGTGAATATGTTATTGTTATAGTGAAGAGAGAGGAAGAGATGGAGGGCATAAAAAATGCAAAATGAAACAGCGGTAAAACCACCTCATATTGTAGTTGTTGGTGCTGGTTTTGGCGGAATTCGTACAGCTCGTGCGCTAGCAAAACAAGAGGTGAGAATTACCCTTATCGATAAGTATAACTATCATTTATTTCAACCGTTACTATATCAAGTAGCAACGGCTGGCTTGTCAGTAGATGATATTGCGTATCCCGTTCGTGCTATATTTAGAGACAAGAAAAATGTAGATTTTCGCTTAGCAGAAGTATCGGATGTGGATTTTGATAATAAAGTCGTTACCATGAATACAGGAGAGATTAGTTATGACTACCTAGTGATAGCAGCAGGTGGTATGACTAATTATTTTGGTATGGACTCCATGGAGAAAAATGGTTTTGGCATGAAAACCCTGGATGAATCCGTTATGATCCGTAATCATGTACTGCGTATGTTTGAATTGGCGGCTCATGAAAAGGATGCTGACAAGCGTAGGGCTTTATTGACCTTTGTGATTGTTGGCGGCGGTCCTACTGGGGTAGAATCCGCCGGTGCATTATCGGAATTGATTTATCATGTTATGGTGAAAGAATATCATAATTTGAACTTTAAAGAAGTACGCATTATGTTAGTAGAGGCTTCGGACAAATTGTTCGCGTCCATGCCGGAAGAACTGCGTGATGCTACTGTAGAGACTTTAATCCGCAAACATGTGGAAGTGCGTTTATGTGTGCAGGTTACAGACTATGATGGACAAAAAATGAGTCTAAAGGGTGGCGAAGTCATTCCTACCTACACGGTAGTTTGGGCAGCAGGGGTAAAGGCTAACACTTTGATGGATACATTGAAAGTGGAGCAGGCAAGCATGCGGCGGGCGATTGTAAATGAGTTCTTACAACTGCCGAATCGTCCAGAAGTATTTATAATTGGCGATGCAGCTCAATTTATCCAAGATGAAAGACCCTTGCCTATGGTGGCACCCGTAGCAATACAACAGGCCGAAATTGTGGCGAAGAATATACGCAGCTTAATGCGTGGTAAGGAACTTAAAAAATTCGTATACAAAGATGTAGGAAATATGGCAACCATTGGCCGTAATGCAGCCGTCGTGCACATGGGAAACTTTAAGAGCCATGGATTTATCGCTTGGGCCATCTGGTCTTTTGTGCATATTTTACGCCTCATTGATTTCCGTAACCGAGCTGTTGTATTTGTAAAATGGATGTGGGATTATCTCGTATATGAAAGAGTAGTGCGTATTATTACTCGACAACGGCAATAAGAAAATAGCAGCAAACAGAACAAACTGTTTGCTGCTATTTTTTGCTTTAGACATACTGGATTATCCTTATCTTTCCATCGTGTGATGCGATGCCATTTCCAGTTAGCCCTCATTCCCTTCTGATTAGCGTCCAATTTATTCCATTGATCCATTATTCCTTTCCTCATGACAATACTTAGGGTATGTTATAAGTGGAATAAATCTTGTAAACAATTCGGAAAATAGGAGGAGGTTTATCTTGAACGGTATTTATCTTGTTATTATCGCCGCACTTTGGTTAACGCTTGCATATCGTATCTATGGTTCTTTTATAGCTGCCAAAGTACTTACTCTAGACGCAGAGCGGGTTACACCGGCAGTACGTCTTGATGATGGTCGGGATTACGTTCCAACAAACAAATGGGTTACCTTTGGTCATCATTTTGCTGCTATAGCAGGTGCTGGCCCGTTGGTAGGTCCAGTAATTGCTGCACAGTTTGGTTATCTGCCAGGAACATTATGGCTATTAATTGGTGCGGTTTTTGCTGGTGCTGTCCACGATATGGTTATCCTGTTCGCCTCGGTTCGCCACAATGGTTTATCAGTGGCACAAATTGCAAAAAAAGAAGTAAGCAATATATCTGGTTTTTGTACTTCGATTGCTGTCTTATTTTTGCTGGTCATTACCCTTGCTGGTATGGCAGTAGTAGTAGCTAATGCCTTATACAACAGTCCTTGGGGCACATTTACCGTTGCTGCCACCATTCCAATTGCCCTTTTTATTGGTGTTTACCTGCGCTGGCTGCGCCCTGGAAAGATTCAGGAAGCCTCAGTCATTGGTGTGTTGTTGGTACTGGCTGCTGTTTTTGCCGGTCCGTGGATACAACATTCTGCATGGGCACCGTATTTTACGTTTAACATAAGACAATTATCGATTATGCTGGCTCTTTATGGCTTCTGTGCCGCTGCATTGCCAGTATGGCTGCTATTAGCACCTCGAGATTATTTGAGTACCTATATGAAAATCGGTACGATCGCCGCATTGACAATCGGCATCATTGTGGTTAGACCGGAAATTCAAATGCCTGCATTCAGCCAATTTGTGAATGGCGGTGGACCTGTTATTGGCGGTCCAGCATGGCCCTTCGTATTCATTACGATTGCCTGTGGTGCATTATCAGGGTTTCACTCCTTGATTAGTACTGGCACGACACCTAAGATGCTGACCAATGAGAGAGAAATTCTTCCTATTGGCTATGGCGCTATGCTAGTGGAAAGCTTTGTTGCCGTAATGGCATTGATTGCTGCTACCAGCCTAAATCCAGCTGATTATTTTGCAATCAACTCTACTCCAGCAGCATTTGCCAAATTGGGATTAGTAGTTGACCAATTACCCCACCTATCTGAAATGGTTGGTGAAAATATAACAGGTCGTCCTGGTGGTGCCGTTTCTTTGGCTGTCGGTATGGCTCACATTTTCTCCAAAATACCGGGAATGGAATCACTCATGTCCTTTTGGTATCACTTCTGTATCATGTTTGAAGCCTTGTTTATTCTGACATTGATTGATGCTGGTACTCGCGTTGGTCGTTATCTTCTACAGGAAATGGGTGGTGTAATCTACAAACCACTCAAAAACACTCACTGGTGGCCTGGTATCATCTTTACGAGTGCTTTGATTTGCTTTGCTTGGGGCTATTTAGTACTGCAAGGTAATATTTCCACCATTTGGCCCTTATTTGGTGTTTCGAATCAGTTGTTAGGTACCTTGACGTTAGCGGTGGGTACTACAATGCTGTTCCGTATGGGACGAGGGCGTTATGCCTGGGTCACGATTATGCCGATGATCTTTTTGGCAACTGTTACATTTACCGCGGATTATATGAACATTTTCAATACATATTTACCAGCGAAAAATTATCTTCTTGCTGGTGTAAGCGGTGTCATGTTTATCTTGGTAATTGTAGTTCTTGTTGACTCTGTCATTCGTTGGGTGCAGCTATCACGGACAGTTCCACCTGATTATGGCGATTCCACGAAACCCAAGACGATTGTTAACTAGAGGCATTTAGAGATTTAAAAAATAAGCTCCGCGAAGTCGGAGCTTATTTTTTGTGCTGTTAGAATGTATACGTTTTAGTGAAAGAGAGCAAGGCAAGAATGATTTAATCGCAGAGATGCAGAGTACGCTGAGGGGATCTTTTACCCTATCTATCTTTTCTCTGTGTCCTCTGCGCCTCTGTGGTTAAAAAAGGCGAGTTACGTTTTTCTTCTAAATTATGCTCATTATTGCATAGCAGATATGAGTTATATATAATAAATTGGAAACCCAAGGCTAGGTTTTAGGAGGGAGTTGTAGGATGATAGATATAGATATGCCAATTACCGTTGCAAGCAATGTAATGGAAAATATACAGGGATGGAGTACCGAACTAAAAATACCTGATTTATCTCATGTTATTGCAGTTTTAAAAGAAACTTGGAATTTACAGACTTTTAAAAATTTAGAACAAGGAAAAGTAGCTATTTCCGATGACATTATTAATGAGTATTTAGCCACAGCTATAGAAGATAGTGAGGAAGTAAAGGAATTATCCATTACTTCTTTAGAAAATCATCAATTGAAAATTACGGCATTAACGAAAAAGGCCGGGCATATGGTCTTTCTATGTCGCGTAGAACGGTTTGAACATAATAAACAGTATTCAGTTATGAAGTTAAAAGTAGTAGATAAGAAATTACCTGACAAGCCTATAGTATCATGGATCTTCTCCAAAGTAAGTTTGGCCATGGTTACAAAGCTGGTAGGTAATGTAGATCCAGGTCATGGCTTAGGACTAAAGATTAAGGGGAACGAGGTAAACATTGATTTTCATCAGGCCTTATATAATTCAAATCTTGGCACTATTGATGTATTAGGTTATAAACCGCTAGATGCTGTGATTGTTAGAGAGGCTATGCCAGAAAAGGGATTTGTCAATTTTACCACAGCTGTAGATTTACCTGATCATATTAAAGAGATGATCAAAAATGTACTATCAGATAGTATATGAATCTATTTAAATTAGGAGCACCCTAAAAATAAATGACAAAAGGTCGCGTTTTTCTTACTGAATGGGATAATCAGGAGTGCATATCCGAGTGATAGTACGAGTTTTATCTGTAGAAAGATCAATAAGTTTTTGATCGAGAGTTCTAACAATCGGGTCGTTGGAATTAGATGGAGGGAAGAAAATTATAGTTGCTTCTTGCCCATCACTTAAAATAACATTGCTATTTACTAAGGAGTCACGAACTTGCTTAGTAAACATTTGACATATGGAAGGGTCAAGTTTACCAAACATCTCTTTTGTTAGGACGTTAAGGGCGGTGAACGGATTGCAGTAAGCATCACCATAAGAGTGGTAGTGAAATACATCTGCAATTGCAATAATTTTGGCGTAGGGATGTATTTTTCTGCTAGGAATACCCATAGGGAAACCAGTACCATCCAGATATTCGTGATGTTGTAAAACGCTTAGTGTTACTTCATCAGAAATGCCTTTTACATTTTTAATCAATTGGGCTCCATCAATAACATGGCTCATTTCTGTGGAAGGTTTATTTTCATTGCTGATAACCATTTTCCCAATATCATGAAGTAATCCGGCTAAGGTGAGTGCTTTAAGTTCAGACTCATTATAATGGAGCTGCTTGCCGATTAATCCGCAGATATAGGCTACCATGACAGTATGCCTCACAATCTTATCAGCTAACTGATAATCACTGATTAATAGATAATCCATAAGGGCGGGTCCTGTTGTCAGTATCGAAGAATAGACAGCAAAGGAGGTGCTCTTAAGAGCTAGAATAGGGACTTTACTTTGGTCGCGTACAAATGCAAAGGAATTTGCTGTGGATGTTAAGATGGAATTATATTCTTGAAAAAATTGCATGCATTCAGCAGAAATATTAAATGATGAGGATTGAGGTTGTGCATCCTCTTCGGGCAAAGGCTCATGGTCATCTTCCGAATTAATATAGACGTAGTTTACGTCCCACATGCTTAATAAAGATATAGCTCGCTCGGTTAAGACTCCGCCGGGATTTAACAATGTTTTCCCGCTAGGAGTGATGACAGCATCACTTATTATAAGACCAGGGCTTAGCTCTTTGACAGCAATCATTTTGGTAGCGATAAAAAACAACTCCTCTATGCTATAAAATTTTTAAATTATTGAATTTGCAAGCGAGAAAAAGGAATATTATGTATGAATAGTAATATTATACATAATATAGTGAGAATTATCAAAATGTTTTCAAAGAAAACATCGAATAGTATCATGTAGCCTCTTTTGCATATTGCAGGATAGGGCGTTATAATGAGGTTGCAAGGGATAGTAATGCGTCAGTCGTGAAACGTGGAGGAGAAAAATATTGGTGTATTTGATTAAATTTTTATATAGTACTTTCTTATTTCCCCCTGGTATTATTTTAGTGGGTTTATTTTTTCTATGTATACATTTATACAATAATCAGCGTAAGTTAGCCAAAGTAGTGGGACTATTTACTTTGGTATTTTATTTATTCACCATTTCTTTCGTAAGTGATCGGTTAATTGGAAATTTGGAAGGCAAATATGAGGTTCCAAACCCTGTACGGGGAGATGTTATTATCCTGTTAGGCGGGGGAGCGACCTTGGATACACCGAATGTTAATGGATTAGGACATTTATCAGGCTTTGCTGCCAATCGACTCCTAACTTGTGCCCAACTGTACAATATACTGCAAGTTCCGATTATCGTATCAGGTGGTAAGGTCTTGGAGACTACAGGTTGTGAGGCTGAAATATCGAAAGTGATTTTAATAGGATTAGGGGTTCCTCCAGATAAGATTATAATCGAGAATAAAAGTTTAAATACTACAGAAAATGCTAAGTTTACGAAGGAAATTGTAGAAAGAGAAAACTTCAAACAGCCTATTTTGGTAACATCTGCTTTTCATATGGAAAGATCAGTACTGCAGTTTCAGAAAGCGCAGGTAGTCGTCTTACCTTATCCAACAGATTATCAGACCAATGTAGAACATAAATTTCAACCGCATCAGTTATGGCCTTCAGCAAATGCTTTATTAGATACTAGTTTGGCATTGAAGGAATATGTAGGTATTTTAGCGGTAAAATGGTATTGAGATATGGAAATAAGCAGGTGTAATTTTTAAACTTCTAAGTATAGACATTTCCTATGTAAGACTGTTACAATATGCAGAGAACGTATATAAAAGTAAGATCAATTTTTTAAGGATTTTACTTATGAAATTATAAAGAAAAGAAGTGAAGATATGATAGGTGTAAGCAAATTGCTTTGTGATACAGAAAACTTTGGTGATTCCTTGCGTTATGCTCCAGGAGTTCATGGACAACGTCATGGTGCTGCTCAGGGGATGGGGCCAGTACTATCTTGGAATATTACAAGAACCTGTAACTTGAAGTGTGTGCATTGTTATTCTGATTCAGATGGGAAAAAATATGAGGGTGAGCTAACGACAGCAGAAGCCAAGAAGTTTATTGATGACTGTGCTGCTTTTAAAGTACCAGTGTTGTTGTTATCAGGAGGAGAACCTTTAATTCGTCCTGATGTGTTTGAATTGGTGGAATACGCGAATAAATATGGCATACGTACTACATTTTCTACTAATGGCACATTGATTGATAAACAGCTAGCGAAAGATATTAAAAGGTTAAATGTAGGTTATGTTGGCATCAGTCTTGATGGACTAGGGGAAGCTAATGATAAATTTCGTGGTAAAGCAGGGGCGTTTGATAAGGCACTAGAAGGCATTCGAAACTGTCTTGATGTGGGACAAAGGGTTGGCTTACGTTTTACCATTAATCGGTACAATTTTCATGACTTGGAAAATATTTTTCAACTGATTAAGGAAGAAAAAATTCCTAGGGTGTGTTTTTATCACTTAGTGTATTCGGGTAGAGCTTCACAGATGATGGAACATGATGTTACTCATGAAGAATCGCGGGCAGCGATGGATCTTATCATGGCTAAGGCTCAGGAATTAGATAAAACCTGTGAAATACTCACTGTTGATAATCATGCGGATGTTGTATATTTGTATTTACAGTCTCTTAAAAAAGATCCAGTGCGAGCAGAGAAGGTATGGAATCTGATGATGCGCAATGGTGGTAACCGATCTGGTATTGCATTTGGTAATGTTGATCCTTTAGGTAATGTTCATTCCGATCAATTTACTCAGAATTATACATTCGGTAATGTGCGTGATAGAGCCATCGGTGATATTTGGACCGATGAAACAAACCCAATTCTTTCAGGGTTAAAAGATCGTAAAGGGTTGTTAAAAGGCCGTTGCGGTATATGCAAATGGCTGAATGTTTGTAATGGAAATTTCCGTGCCCGTGCGGAAGCTGCTACAGGGGATTTTTGGGAATCGGATCCAGCCTGTTATCTAACCGATGAAGAGATTGGAATCGTAAAATAATACATGTATGCTGTCACCTTTAGGTGGCAGCTTTTTTATTTGTAATTCTTCATAGTTTCCGTTTCTTCGCGTTTCAGAAGTTTCTTATTTGGGACGTATTTTTTGAGTTGGCAGGAATTATAGATAGAATCACAGAAGTCTTTCTTCAACGTATCAATAGTTTTAGTAAGGGGGACTTGGGATGATTTCATTACTTACCCAAAAGGATACAGCAAAGGTAATGAAATATTTAAAGGGTGACAGTATAGCTGGAGCTTTTTTAATGGGGAATGTGCTGGAATTTGGATTGGACAATCGTAAAGAACAGAGAAGATGTGGCGATTATTATGGCTATTTTTCAAAGGGTGATTTAATAGGAATATTGCCTTTTTATAATATGGGCAGTTGTATACCTTTGTTTGCGGATGAGGAGGTTATTGAGCCTTTTGCTGAAATTATGATGCAGCGTCCTTTCGAAGTTCTGATGGGTATGCAGAAGTTTGCTAAACCTCTATACGATGCAATTTCTGGTGTAAAGAATACCTTAACGTATCAGAAGAGTAGTTACCTTGTAAATAAAAAATTCTCTCCTTTTACCTTAAAAAATGTTACCGTTGCTAAGGCAGATGAAATAGATAGAAATAAAGCAGTTGCTTTTGTAAAAGAGGCTTATTGGCAGGGGTTTGGCCATAGCTATAGCTTAGAAGAAACTCAAAAGTTTTTGGAACAGCGTGGGTCTGAGGAAGAATTCTTATTTCTAATTGCTGAAAAAAGAATAGTCGCTCAGGCTTACATTCAGGCTGTTACGAATAAAATCAATCAAATAGGTGGAGTATTTACGACTGAGGAAGAACGGGGAAAAGGATATTGTAAGGCAATTTTATCGCACTTGTGTCAAAATATTATAGATAGAGATAAGACTCCTTCCCTTATTGTGCGTAAAGATAATATATCCGCAATAAGGGCTTATACTTCTCTGGGCTTTACATATTTTGATGATTATCTTTTGATTAAGTTTAGAATATAGGATGAAATTTCGAAAGAAGGAAGTCCGTTATGCAATGGTTTAATAAACAAAATTTGTATAAGAAAATCTTGATCATGTCTTTTATCTTAATTATATTTTGCTGTATGATGACAATTTTTATCTTGTGGGACTTTTTGGCTAGCCTTTCAGAAGGACAAATACAATATTTAATATTACGGATCGGGATAGGAATTCTGATAGCTATGTTGGTTGCGGAACGATTAGCAGTGAGGATTTCTGGGCCTTTGAATGAGTGGGTAGAAGAAACGACCCAGTTAAGTGATGCCAAATTAGGATTAAAGGTGGATGCACTTCATAACAATGAAGAAGATAAACTGGCAGTAGTTTTTAATACCTTGGCTTCCAGTTTACTGGAGCTTAGAGCTGACAAAAGTCGTATGGCAGATGAATTTCGTGGAAAAGGAAAATGGCGTGACACATTGATCAATAAATTGATCATGGTACAGGAAGAGGAACGGAAACGAATTTCTCGGGAACTGCATGATGAGGTGGGACAGGCATTGACAACCATGATGGTATCCATGCGAATCTTATCTGATGGTGCGCAAGATGAAAGACAGCGGCAAATTCTTCTGGGAGCTCGTGATCTTGCAGCAGATACACTGAATAGTATTCGCATTTTGGCAGTGGATCTAAGACCCCCCGTTATTGATGATTTGGGCCTGGTACCAGCGATGAAGAAATATATAGCTGATTTTAGAGAGTTGCACCGCGTAGAAGTTGATTTTCATTCTACAGGAGCTAATATTGACATAGCAAGCCATACGGCGATAACCTTATATCGGATTATGCAAGAGAGTTTCAACAATATTATTAAGCATTCGGATGCGCAGCAAGTATGGCTGCAAATTGAAATTCGCAAGAATCATATTTCGCTGAGAATTGTAGATGATGGGAAAGGATTTTCTTCTGCGGATTTAAATAAAAAACGGCGAGAAAATCGTTTGGGCGTGTATGGCATGGAGGAAAGAGTCCAGTTACTAGGTGGAACATTTCAGTTGGAATCTGAGACTGGGAAAGGAACTAGAATTATGGTGATAGTGCCAAATGAGGGGAGATGAAAGGATGGCAAAAAGAATAAGAGTAGTATTAGCAGATGATCATAAATTGCTTCGTGCTGGCCTTAAACTCCTATTGGAAGCGAACTCATCCATTGAAGTGGTGGGTGAAGCGTCAGATGGATTGGAAACCATAGAATTATTAGAAAAAATTACTGCTGATGTAGCAATCATAGATTTATCCATGCCAAATATGGATGGCATTGCATGCATTAAAGAAATAAAAAGTAAAGGATATAAACTTTCGATTATTGTTCTGACCATGCACGAGGATGAAAACTATATTAAAGAAGTCATGCACGCTGGTGCAATGGCTTATATTCAAAAAGCATCTGTCGATACAGAATTGTTTCAAGCAATTCAAGCAGTGTCAGAAGGCAGAATATATCTCAGTCAACAGAGCACTCAAGCTCTATTGTCCTTGATGTTGCATGATAAGTCAGCTGACGAAAGGAACCAGCAAGATCCTTATTCTGTGTTGAGCGCAAGAGAACGGGAAGTTTTGAAGCTATTAGCCTATGGTTATGCTATCGGAGAAATCGCGGCTACCCTCTCCATTAGCACAAAGACGGTTGATACTTATAAGACGAGAATCATGGAAAAATTGAATTTTACTCATAAGCGAGAGATCGTTAGTTATGCATTAAAATACCATTTGTTGTCCTAGTGCCAGAATGCTTTAGAAACAGTCTTGTTGCTTTTAGGCCGTGCCAGAGTTATGTTATTAACGCTTTGTCATTAGCATTTAACCGATCCTTTTAATAATATGCAGGCCACTTTAGCCGCAGGACGAAAGGTGGGAAGAGCTTTCTCTAAGTAGCATTGCGCATTTTAATAACGTAAGAATTTTTCCTACAAAAACATTGTTAAAATCCTTACAGCTTGCTATCCATATTCCCGATATTGCATTGCTCAAAAATGTGAGATAATTCAAATAACGGCATTGTAATATGCCTAGACTGGAATAGTAGGAGGGGGATTCGGATATGTTGAAAAAGTCTCGTATGATTGCGGTAGCTTTAACAGTATTTATGCTGGCTGGAGTATTGGCGGGATGTGGAAGTAAACCTTCAGGTGAGACGGCAAAGCCTCAGAAATTAACTTTATATTGTGGCTTAATGGAAGATCATATGGTAAAAGCTGTACAGGAATTTGAAAAAGAAACAGGGATAAAAGTAGATGCTGTCCGTATGAGTTCAGGGGAAATCATGGGCAGAATTAAAGCGGAAAAAAATAATCCAAAAGCCTCTGTATGGTTTGGTGGCCCAGCAGATGCCTTTGTTCAAGCTAAGGAAGAAGGTCTTTTAGAGAAATATGTGTCACCTAACGCTGGGAAGATCCCAGTGCAATTTAAAGATGCTGATGGATACTGGACAGGAATTTATAATGGCTATCTAGGTTTTGTTTCCAATCAAAAATTGCTAAATGAAAAAGGCGTTGCTGCACCTAAGAGCTGGGATGACTTATTAAAACCAGAATTTAAAGGTCAAGTAGTTCTTGCTAATCCTGGTTCCTCAGGTACTGCTTATACCATGTTAGCTACTATCGTTCAGATTATGGGCGAGGAAAAAGGTTTGGAATATATGAAAAAACTTCATGGTCAAGTCAAGACCTATCCTAAGTCTGGAACAGCTCCTGGAAGAATGGCGGGACAAGGAGAGGCTATAGTGGGACTATCTTTCTTACATGATGGCATTAAATATCGTGAAGAAGGGATGAAGGATATTATACTATCTGCACCTAGTGAGGGGACGGGTTATGAAATTGGTTCAGTGGCTGTTCTAAAAGGCGGTCCAGATCAAGAAGCTGCTAAGAAATTTGTAGATTGGGCTTTATCCAAAAAAGGGCAAGAGCTTGGTCAGCAGGTTGGTTCCTATCAGTTCTTAACCAATCCTGAAGCCCAAGCACCGAAGCAAGCTGAAGAACTAAAGGATACGAAGCTGATTAAATATAACTTAGAATGGGCTGGTAAGAATAAGAGTGATCTTGTAGAAAAATGGAATAATGCGATTAAATAATCTCCGCGTATCTATGAATAAAGAGTAGTAAGAAGAGGCGAGGCAATTAATCTAAACAGAGTTGCTTCGCCTCAATGTTTAGAGGTGTACTATGAGTATTATTGATCGTCAATTGGAAGAAATGAAGAAGGTTATCCGTGATCCAATCTTACTGGTGACCATTATTGCGGTTATTATTTCTCTTATTATCTTTACCTTGTGGCCTATTTATGAAGTATTGGTAGAAGGATTTCTTGCTAAAGATGGAACATTTACGTTGAAATATTACCAAGATGTGTTTCGTCAGTCGGAAAATATGCGTGTTTTAGGTAATACCCTATTATTGGGCTTTGTTGTTAGTTTATTCTCTACAGCCATTGGATTTTTATTTGCCTATGCAGATGCTTTTATAAAAATCAGATTTAAAAGGCTCTTTAATGTGATAGCAATTTTGCCTATCGTATCACCTCCTTTTGCTTTGGCAATGGCCTTTATCATGTTGTTCGGGCAGCGAGGTTTTGTTACTTATTCTCTTTTAGGCATAAAAGATGCTAATATTTATGGTTTTGCTGGTCTGGCAACGGTACAGGTCTTAGCCTTTTTTCCTACGGCCTATCTAGTGTTAGCTGGGCTTTTAAAACAAATTGATCCTTCCTATGAAGAAGCTGCACGGAATATGGGGGCATCCCGCTGGCATATTTTCAAGACCGTTATTTTGCCCTTGGTGACACCTGGTATTGCTAACAGTTTTCTGTTAGTTTTTATCCAAACCGTTGCTGATTTTGGTAATGCCATGGTAATTGGCGGTAATTATACAACCTTAGCAGCAAAAGTATATCTACAGGCAATGGGTAATTATGATATTAAGGGTGGTACAGCCCTTGCTACTTTATTGCTGATGATATCTGTTTTAATGTTTGTTGTACAGAAATATTGGGTAGGAGGACGTTCCTACGTTACGGTTACAGGTAAGCCTTCTCGTCAGAGAGAACTGATTAATGACCCGATTATTTCCTGGATTGTGGGTGTACCTTGCGCCTTGATTAGCTTGTTTATTCTGGTCTTGTATATTTTGATACCCTATGGGTCCTTTGTTAATTTATGGGGAATTGACTTTACGCCTACATTGAAACATTATGGTTATGTTTTATCGTTGGGCTTGAAGCCTATTTTGGATACCACTTATCTAGCTCTCTTATCTATGCCAATTACAGGTATTATGGGTATGGTTATTGCTTTTCTCATTGTGAGAAAACAATTTATTGGGCGAGGTATGATTGAATTTACTTCTATGTTGTCTATGGCAATTCCAGGGACAGTTATTGGTATGGGCTATATTCTGGCTTATAATGATGAACCTTTGGTGCTTACAGGAACAGCAACCATTATTGTTTTATCGTTCCTATTTCGGAATATGCCTGTTGGCATCCGCGCGGGCGTAGCATCCCTTCAGCAGATTGACCCAGCCATCGAAGAAGCAGCCCAAGATCTAGGGGCGAATTCCTTTAAGGTATTTACTTCTGTGACCATCCCCTTGATTAGTTCTGCCTTTTTTAGTGGCTTAGTATATAGTTTCGTACGGAGTATGACTGCCATTAGTGCTGTAATTTTTCTGGTTTCTGCCAGCTATAATCTCCTTACAGTTGCTATTATGTCACAGGTGGATGTGGGACGTCTGGGAGTAGCGGCAGCATATTCCACCGTATTAATTGTAATTGTGCTAGCGGTTACAGGGATTCTCAAACTGCTTCTTGGCCGCATGGGGATTAAGATTAACATGCAATAAGTATAGATGTTAGCCTTAAAAGAAAAGTTGACGGATAGGGGTGATCCTTTGAGTATTATCAATAATATCAATTCTAAAAGCGTTGCAGTTAAGAATTTAGAAAAAATATATGCAGGACATAATGGTAAGCAGGTAAAGGCTGTTGATACAGTTTCTTTAGAGATTAAGCCAGGGGAGTTTATGACTCTTCTAGGGCCATCTGGTTGCGGGAAGACTACTATTTTACGAATGATTGCTGGTTTTGAGACGCCTACCAGAGGGGATATTTATATTGGCAGTGAAAGAGTTAACTCCCAAACCCCAGACAAAAGAGATACGGCTATGGTGTTTCAAAGCTATGCCTTATTTCCCCATTTGAATATTTTTGAAAATATTGCTTATGGTCTAAAAATTAAGAAGCTAAACAAAACTGTCATTAAAGAAAAGGTTGAAGGAATCTTGGATCTTATGGGTTTGAACGGTATGGAAGGGCGGGCTCCCAATCAGCTTTCTGGAGGGCAGCAGCAGAGAATTGCTCTAGCGAGGGCCTTGGTTATGGAGCCTTCGGTACTTCTCTTTGATGAGCCGTTATCTAATCTTGATGCTAAGCTTAGGGTCTATATGCGCAGTGAAATTAGGAAGATTCAACAAAAGATAGGTATTACGAGTATTTATGTGACCCATGATCAGGCGGAGGCTATGAGCATGTCTGATCGGGTAATTGTCATGAATAAGGGGATTGTTGAGCAGGTTGGGACACCGGATGAGATCTACAATAAACCTGCCAGCCGATTTGTTGCTGACTTCATTGGTGTGGCTAATATCCTGGATGCAGAGGTAATGGCAATCGCCCAAAAGAGTATCACTGTAAAGTGCATGGACCATCTTTTTGATGTGTCTACTACTTTAAACTTGCAGGCTGGTGATCAAATTAAGATTATACTGCGCCCTGAAGCCGTACAAATCGGTGAGGCTGGCAAAATTCCTGTAATTGTTGAGGAATCTGTTTTCATGGGAGCCTATCAAGACTATAAATTAGTGGTGAATGGGCAGATCTTGATGGTGATTGATTATAATCCTTCTCAAAAGACGGTCTTCGCTGTCGGTGATAAAGCATACTTGACGATTAATGAGGCCAATTTGCATATTGTTAAAGGATAAAAAAGGAATCACTAGCAATGCTAAAACTTCTTGGATCATAACAGAGAAGATGTAATAAGAAGAAACACACCAGGCAAAGGCGGGGTGTGTTTCTTATTGTGTTGGTAAGAAGCTATAGTTAAGAGCGAATGTTAATTATAACGGTTTGAAACATTAGCTTTCTATAAGAGAGTACATGCAGATAACAGGAAATAACAGTTTTATAGAGAACATTATATGGTAGAATAACCCATATAATAATTAAAGGTAAGTCAACATGTTTCCAATATTATGGCTTGTAGGAGGATATTTATGCAAAAGGCAATCATAGGGCACGAAGAAGGGTTAAGTGCCAAATTTACTGCCTTGGTTGTACAGAAAGCGTATCAGCTGCAGCGAAAATATAAAACCAATTTATTTATACATTATAAAAATTACAGAGAGATATCTTGTACCCATTTTGGGCTGATTGTGGATGTAAATGTGAAAAAAGGCGAAATACTATATATTTCCAGTAAAGACCAAGAGTCCATTGATGCCAGATATGAGATGGTTACATTTCTAGAAAGTGGAGGGCCTGGTGATCTTGTTCAAGGAAATGCAGCAGGTTTTTCAGATCAAGAAATACACGAAGAGGAAAAATTGATGCTGGAGATGTTGCATGATGGTGTTGCTATTCTAAATCAAGAAGGCTGCATTGTCTTTGTCAATACAAGTTTTGCAAGCCTTGCCCAACAGTCATTTGAACAGCTAATTGGAAAATATATAAATGATATTATTCCTACTACTTGGGCAAAGGGAAATTTACAGGGAAAGAGAGAGACTGTAGGAAATATAATTTGTGTTGATACTGTAGAAGCCATGGTAGTTTCAGTGAAATCAATCCCTGTTAATGGCACGGCAGCAAGATATATTGTAGTAGTAAGGGATGAGCGAGAAATAAAGTGTTTAAAAGAAAAGCTAGAAATACTGAAATTGAAAACCGTTAATTTGCAGAATCTGTTATCGAAAGAGAAGGAAGCAAGTTGGCATCCACATAGATGGGTAGGAGAATCCTCTGAACAGAAATTTATTAGAACAATGAAGTTCGGTTCTGCATTTGAAAAGTTTATTGGCATGAATGAAACTGTTTTAGATGCCATAGCTTTGGCCGCTAAAGCTGCTAAGGTTCAGTCGACAGTTTTGATTATCGGGAAAAGTGGAACAGGGAAAGAAGTGGTTGCTGAGGGAATCCATTTAGCAAGTCCAAGGGTAAAGGGACCATTTATTAAGGTGAATTGTGCAGCTATTCCAATGAATCTTTTAGAAAGTGAATTATTTGGCCATGAAAGAGGTGCTTTCACTGGAGCTTTCAAGAAGAAGTTAGGGAAGTTTGAGTTAGCACACGAGGGAACTATTTTTCTTGATGAGATTGGCGAGATGGACCTTAGTATGCAAACTAAATTATTAAGGGTTCTTCAAACTAGTAGTTTTGAGAGGGTTGGTGGAGAAGAGACTATAGCTGTTAATGTTAGGATTGTAGCTGCAACAAATCGAGATCTGGAAGCTATGGTGAAAGAAGGTCGCTTTCGGGAAGATCTTTATTATCGGTTAAATGTCATACCAGTGCTATTACCGTCTTTAAAAGAGAGGAAAGACGATATTCCTTTATTGGTAGATTACTTTCTGAAAAAGTTTAATAAGGATTTTGGCAAGGAAATACAGGGAATTAAAAAATCTACGATGGATGCATTGATTGGCTATGATTGGCCGGGAAATGTCAGAGAGTTGAAGAACATTATAGAACGATTTGTTGCATTGGCAGATAGTGAATATATTGAATTAAGTGACTTACCCTTATCCATTCGTCAGAATGCAAATGCAAGTTATGACAATAGTATAGGACCTATCTCTACTTCCATCATTCAAGGAGATGTATTCCTTCTAGAAGAGTATGAGAAACAGATTATAACGGCTGCCTTAGATAAATATGGGAGCTATACTGCAGCAGGTAAAGTCCTTGGGATAACACATAAAACAGTGGCAGCCAAGGCTCAGAAATATGGAATTGATAAGAAGATACATAATGGATAGCTGAAAGTCCCTCTAACGAGTTATTGTTAGAGGGACTTTATTTTGTATTAAATGAAGAAAATAACTGATTCGCGTTACTTTAGGTCGCCCGGTGTCCATGTTATTAACGCGACCCCATTAGCATTTAACCTACCTTTATAATAACATGAACACCGGGCTTAGGCTGATTGCCAAAAAGATATTCTTGATTGGAAAAGGAGTGTTCTCTGAGTTACTGCCATTCAGGGGCGGAGGAAAATTCCCCGCGGCGGGTAAAAATTCTCCGTCATATCCTTATGGGTGCATCACGTTTATACGGTTTAAGATTGATAAAGGCTTAAGAATATTGAATAAATATATAATTATTTAATTTTAGAAGCTGGCATGAAATTTGCAAGTTATATTTGCAACTACAAATTAATCCAAATTCTAGAAAGGAAGAAGGAGGTGTAACCGGTGCAATATGCCGGGAAGACAGG
>JARBUM010000099.1 GCA_029239675.1 Pelosinus sp.
AAAGCTACTTGCTATCCAGGCTGTGAGCAAGCTTTAGAAGGCGCAGATGTAAGTTTGCCAGATCATTCAATCATTGATGGTAAGATCATTACTTCACGCGGACCAGGGACATCACTACATTTTGCACTAACGATTGTAGAAGTTTTAAAGGGGGTAGAAGTAGCAAATACCTTAAGAAAAGGAATGCTTATTGGATAAAGATTTGTAATTGGGGACGGTTTCGCGAGGCGTTGCCGTCCCTTGGTTTTATAAATATACATTCTTTAATGCCGTGAGTTAGCATATAAAGAATAGGAGTTTGCAAACTGTGAAAAAATATAAAAAAGTTTATTTAGAAATAACCAATGCATGCAATTTAAAATGTGCTTTTTGTCCAGAGACTAAGCGGAAAGTTGAATTTATGGCAGAAGCTACATTCAAACAAATTCTAGACCAAATCAAACCGTTTACAGATTATATATATCTGCATGTAAAAGGCGAGCCTTTATTGCATCCTCATTTAGGGAGCTTTCTAGATATCAGTGATGAAAAAGGGTTTAAAGTAAATATTACAACCAATGGTACCTTAATCGATAAAGTAGCCGATACGTTACTCGACAAACCTGCAGTGCGACAAATTAATTTTTCTCTGCATAGCTTTGATGGCAATCAGCAGGAACTATCGAAAGATAGCTATATTGACAGTATTCTGAATTTCACTAATAGAGCGATGGTAGAGTCGAGCCTCATTTTATCTTTGCGACTATGGAACTTAGATGAAGCTTTATTAACCGAGGATCAAAGAAAAAGAAATTTAGCTATTATTCATAAAATTGAAGAACACTTTCAATTGCCTTATCAAGTGCAGGGCAATTTATCGGAGGCCAAGGCCTTGAAACTAGGAAAGCACGTATATTTGAATCAGGATTATGAATTTCAATGGCCAGATTTAAAGGCAGAAGAGGATTTTGCGAAAGGCTCTTGCTATGGGTTAAGAAGTCAAGTGGCCATTTTAGTCGATGGCACAGTCGTACCTTGCTGCCTTGATGGCGAAGGAATCATTGATTTGGGAAATATTCATCAAGAGAAGTTTTCTGATATTATCCATGGGGAAAGAGCGCAGCGTATAAGGCTTGGTTTTTGCAATCATACTGTGGTCGAAGAACTTTGTAGAAAATGTGGCTATAGGAAAAGATTTAGCAAATAGTGTTGGCGACTATAACTTTTGAAAAAATCAAAACAGGCATAACTACATGAACATCATGTAATTATGCCTGTTTTTTAGAATTTCGGCAGAAATGTGGTGAGTAGAAGATCACTTGTTTTTAGAGCTGCGGGAATTATGTTTCTTTGGATTTTTTAGCAATTTTCTTATATAATAAACGATCAATGCAATAAGTGGCACTATAATTTGTATCGGAAAATTAACCTGGAGAGGATTTACCTTTAAACCTGTTATGATGTGCTCTGGGTAATTCTTTGCGATAAGTCTGGAAATGATGGCAATTGCTATACCAAAAGGGATCGCCAAATATTTCGGGTCTTTTAACTTGATGAGCTGCGCTGTCCCCGACATGGATGCGTAGGTAAGCAGACTTACTTTAAAGAAACCACCGCTGATCATTATAATAATAATCAGAATATCCAATTTGCTCAAAAAACCTAACTGTACAAGACGCATGGACTCAAAAAGAGGGAATAAGGCAGAAGTTGCAATTTTTACGCCTAAGGTAGTAATAAACATAATCGTATTAAGGGAAAGTACGCAGCCCAAGAAAAGAATAGCAAATAGCGATATTTTCCGTACTTTTTTGGAGTCGTTGACAGAAGAGTAGAACATGGTGAAGAGCACAGTCTCCCCGTAAGGAAAGGTAACAAGTAGCCAGCCATCTTTTATAAGAGAGGGAATGTCCTTTTCAAGAAGTGGTTTTAAATTTTGGAATTTTACCACATCGGGTGTTGCATAGATTAATAGGAATAATACAATAAAGATAAAAATCCATAAAGGTAGGATGAGCTGGGCTGCCCGTGAAATGTTTTCCAAACCAGAAAAAGCCCCATAGACAAAAATTATGGTCAATGTGATGGCAACGATAAAAGGTGACATCTCAGGCATTGAACTAATCAATATGAGTTCAGTAAAGTCTCTGATGATTCTCCCTGCTTGGTAGGTAAAATATATAATATATAAGACACTCACAAGAGAACCTATATATATACCAAAAATTTTAGGCATATAGGTAACGATTGTATCATTAGGGTATTGATAAAATAGTTTTATATACATAAGCTGTTCTAGCATGCCTACAGGTATATAGAAAAGTAGTACCAGCCATGCATCCTGCTTTGCATCAGGTGTAAGAAAAAAAAGTATGGAACTACCAAATGAAAATAGCACCATGATAGCAAATAACTGATAGGGGGATATTTTTGTTTCCATTGTTAGCCTCCGCTTAGTATACTGGTTTGGAGATTACGCCTGTTCTTTTTATATTAGAATGTACTTCGACTTCTACCTCAAGTTCAGGAAAGACTTCACTCCAATTTTTCTCTAATTCTACCCATTCTTTTGGATAGTCACGGTGAATTGCTTCACCAAAGTCAAAAATATCTGCTTGGAATGTCGTTTGCGCCATAGATAAAGCTTTTTCAATTTCTTGCTTGATGATTTCATTTTCCATTTGCTCAAACTCTGTTAGTATTTCCGGGTTTTTCATAGGATCAAAGTCTCCAGTCATATCTAGAATATTTCCTTTATTCTGCACCGTTAGTTTTATGGCGGGTTTATTCTCTTTCATGATTGGCTTTATCGTACTATTTGCAGAAATAAGTTGGATCGTTACTTGATCTTTTCCGGATAAGGGGATTACGATATTGCCTGCTTTTACTTTGTTTCGTATCCACTGAACACCGCGTACCGCTTCTTCATCTGTCATATATCCTATAAATTTATCTTTTTTAAATATTGCAATGTCTGTCAATTTAAATACTTTACCTTGTTGCTCATCTTCATACAAACGAATCACGCCTGCCATAGGCGCTGCGGTCTTGCTGCCTAATAAATTGAAAAAATCTAGGCTAGTAATGACTGGAATATAACCATAACGTGCTTGTAAATTTAAGATGGAATCAATGGCGTTCGCAGGCACAGGATCTATTGGTGTAGTTGTTTTTATTATTTCAGAGGCTTTACCATTTGTGACAAGGATCACGATATTCGCGCGCATTTGATATTCTCTGGCAGTAAAATCAATAAGTCCAGCAACCCCCGATTTTGCCACATCTTCACTGATGACAATAAATTTTATATGAGATAATACTAACTTTTTACCTAATTGTTTCGATAAATGATCTAAGGCATCAGATAATGTGCTCCCCGTACTAGCCAAGGAGATGACGTCTGATTGTTGTTTCTCACCCTTACTGCTACCGTCGCCACTACCAGAGGATTGCTTGCTTGTTTTTAATATCTGCGTAGACACCATATATTTTCCGTCAGCTGTCGTATCAACACCAAAGGCTACTATGATCGCTGAATTTTCAATTTCATTTTTTGACACACAGCCTGCGGATAGAAGCATCATCATAGGAATGATACAAAATGCAATTGCTTTTTTCATGGAAGATTTCCTTTCTTATTTCCCTAGATGGGTCATCTTGGCTTTTTGCGTGTGGATTGAGTTCTAGTAATAAGTTTCGAGCGTTTTAGCACAGACCAAAAGGGTGCTCTTACCACGGCATCGGAAAGCTCATTTTTCATAAGAGGCGCCAATGGAGCCATATAGGGAACACCAAAAGATCGGGCAGATATCATATTCACAAACAATATCATAATACCGCCGATAAGACCTAGCATACCCAAAGTTCCACCTAAGAATAGCAGCATAAAGCGAGGCGGCATGAGATAAAAATTCATCTCGGGAGTAGGTGTTGTTAAAGCAGCTATCGCTGAGAACGCAACTACAACAACGGTAAGAGTGCTTACTAAGCCTGCCTCAACAGCCGCTTGACCTAACACCAGTGCACCAACAATACTTACAGCCGACCCTACTACTCTTGGCATTCTAATGCCCGCTTCTTTCAATATTGCATAGGCAAATAACATGGAAATGCATTCCCACATAACAGGAAGGGGAACTCCGGCCCGAGATTTTATTAGGGTGGTGACTAATCCATAGGGAATTAGTTCCTGATGAAAGGTTAATAACGCTACATAAAAGCCGGGAAGTGTGAGTGTCAGAAAAAATGCTATAGACCGAATCCAGCGAATTAGTGTGCCGGAAATATATTTCAAGTAATAATCATCAGTCGCTTTCATAGAATCTACAAAAAGATAGGGAACAACTAATACAATAGGCGTTCCATCGGTGATAATAGCAATATAGCCTTCTACGAGTTTTCCAGCTACAATATCTGGTCTCTCTGTGCGAAATATGGTGGGGAAAATAAAAAATGGACTGTCTTCTATATATTCTTCAATGTAGGTATTCGCTAGTACTGCATCGACATCAATTTTATTCAACCGTTCTCTTACCTCGTTGACGATTTTATCATGGGCGATGCCTTTGATATAGCAAATACTAACATCTGTTTTGGTTTGCCTGCCAATTTGAAAAGGCTCGATTTTCAAGTTGATATTTTTAATTCTTTTTCTGACTAGACCGATATTTGTCTGTATGGATTCAATAAATGCTTCTCGCGGACCACGTAGAGAAGTTTCAGTTTCCGGAGTATTGATACTTCTTGAAGGAGGACTTTTAAAATCAATTATCAAGGCAGCATTGACACCATTGACAAATATGACCACTTTACTCTCTAATATCGCGTTGAGTGCTTCGTCCATTTTTTCGTAGATGTCCTCAGGGCGTATTCCAAGTAAATATTGCACATAGTCTTTGATATTAGGCAGATGCGTAGTATCAGCAGGTTGACTAACTAATTTTTTTACAATGGCTTCTTCGACGAGGTCTTGATTTACCATTCTATCTAGATAGACAAAGATTGCACTATAGTCTTGATTACTGGTTATTTTAATTTCCCTTAGTATGATATCTGAGCAGTTTTTAAATATATTTCTTATATATTGCTCATTCTCTTTTAATTTAGACGATACGGATTGAGCTTTGATTTCCGAAGGCCGTAACTGCTCGCTGTCAGAGACGCTATTTTCCTTATTATCAGTAGTACTACCTGTCATTAAATTTTTCAACGATTCTAGTATGGAGCTGTTTTTTGAGTTGGAATCTGGCGGTTCACTAGTTGAAGGTTTTTCATGATGAGGAAGCCTTTTTTTTATCATAATTCTCCCCCTTCTCTTGCTAATCAATCTTTGGAAAAGATATTTCATAGTATTTCCATAGAATTAAAAAATAATCTTTCACGAATTCTATTTAAAGCCATAAATGATAACCAAGACATAATAATCATACAAAATATCAGCAAGGGCGTTGTTTTTTAAAAAAGAAATGATATAATTTTCTAAAAGATATAGGTTGGTGCCTCGAATATATGCTGGGAGGTATCAGTGGTAGCATTATCGCAATCTAGATGTGGAATTTTGAACTATGATCATATCCAGTTATTCTTTATTACCCAGATGATACTTGCTTTAAAGGAATGGTGATAGTATAGAGATGATGATGAATCGAAAAATCGTAGATGTGCCTAAAAAAACAATAAAGAGACTGGAGGCTTCAATGAAAAAAGTTGTGGCAAAAAGTATTTTAGCTACAGCTTTTTTCTTTATTATTCTTAACATGTTGCAACCTGCTGATTGTGTGGCTAATGACGGCGTAATTAATAAGAAAGTCCTTATCATTGATTCGTTTAATCAGGACTTACCTATTAGTAAGATATTTTTAAAAGGGGTACAAGATGAACTTGCACAGCAAGCTAACTTAAAAATAAATTATTATTATGAATATCTTGATCAAGAAAATCTAAAATATTTGCCCAAATACTTAAAAGAGAAGTATTCCAATCAAAAGCCAGATTTGATCATCGTTCATAGATCAGTAGCCTTTGAGTTTATGCTGAACCATGCTGAATTCGTTTTCCCGGGGATCCCTGTTATTTGTGCCGGGGATACAAGAGAAAAATATAACAATGAAGTGTTACCACCAAACTTTATGCAAGTGCTGGGAAGTGTGGATATCGCTGAGTCGTTTCGAGTATTACTCAAAACAAGACCAATAACCAAGAAAATTTATGTTGTGATTGGTGCTTCGGATTTAGAAAGAGGAATGATGTCTAAATTACGTGAGGATTTAGCTCAATTTTCAGGGCAAGTTGAGATCATCTATCTTGACAATCTTACTGTCCCTGAGATGCTAGATAAAGTAAGTACGATCACTGGTGATGCTGCCATTATGTATTTTTTTGCTTTCAAAGATGTGGCAGAAACAAGCTATTTGCCAAGAGAATTAATGAATATGATCTATGCTAGGGCCAAAGTTCCCATTTATACAACTGCGGGCAGTTACCTCGGCAGTGGCATCGTCGGCGGATATTTATTCAATGGGGAATTACTAGGAAAAAAAGTAGCGGACTTAAGCCTTGGCATTTTACAAGGAGAAAAGTCATTTCCTTCTGGTGTTGAAATTTTCCCGGCAGCAGAATATGTTTTTGATTGGCGAGAGTTAAAGCGTTGGGATATTGATCCAAACTATCTGCCTTATGGCAGTAAGGTGAAGTTTAGCGAACCTAGTTTATGGGATTTATATCAAGGGTACGTGATTGGTACTATCGTCGTTTTGGTATTGCAAGCAATGTTGATCTGTGGGCTATTAACCAATCGCAGAAAGCGTAAGAAAGCTGAGGCTATCCTAGCAAAAATGAATGTAAATTTGGAAGCTATGGTTATGGAACGGACGCAGGAGCTAGAAACTGCAAATAAAGAACTGAGGACGGCAAAGGAACGGCAGGAAGATTTAATTAGTGTTCTGAGCCAGTTAAATAAGCATTTGGATTTTACTTCCAGAACAGATGCGTTGACAGGTCTTTTTAATAGGCGTCATATGACCGAGAAAGTTGAGGCTGAGTTTGAGCGGTTTCATCGGACGGGGCGAACCTTCGCAGTAGTTATTGGCGATGTTGACCACTTTAAGCAGGTGAATGATACGTATGGTCATAATAGTGGAGATTTTTTATTGCGAATTGTGGCAGACGAGCTTCGTAATGCAGTACGTGCGTATGATACTGTTTCTAGATGGGGTGGCGAAGAATTTTTGTGTTTGTTGCCGGAAGCGGATATCAATACAGCATTGAAGGTCGCGGAAAGAATGCGAAGTATGATTGTGAATAAAAACTTTGTCTGGGAGGGTTTGTCCATACCAATTAGTATGACCTTTGGTGTGACCATAGCTAATACTGGTGATACAATGGAGCGAGTAATCAACCGAGCAGATCAAGCGCTCTACAAGGGAAAAGAAAGCGGAAGAAATAAAGTAGTATTAGCCGACGGTGTCTAACATACTTATATATCCCTCGTCGTGGTATAATCCATTTGAATTGTTAGAGAAGTATAGTATGATCAATTTATGAGCTAGGAGTTGTATGAATGAATCCAATTATCAAAAGGAATCTACGCCTTTATTTAGCGTTGATAGTAGCCATTTGCTTAGTCAGTGTTTTTTCAATGAGTACATCGTGGGCGAGTGTCTTCAAGCATGCGACACTTGCGGATATTACGTTGTATGGAACTGGTGGCGTTAAGCTTACGCCGACATTTTCTGCCGAACAAACAAAATACAGAGTAAGTGTCAATAGTGATATTACAAATCTGCTGATTCGCGCAACCATGGCAGAAGCAGATGCGATGAAAATTAATGGTCAAGATGTAAAGACGGGTGACGATTATAATGCAAAATTGGCAGTAGGCAAGAATAAATTTGAGTTGACGGTTACGGCACAGAGTGGAGCAACGAATACGTATACGATTTATGTTAAGCGGGAAAATATCAAGCCTGTTATTGATAAGTTTTTGAAACTGAACTATACAGATCCTGCTACGGGGCAAACGATGCCATATCGCTTGTTTGTACCTGAAAACTACGATGCCAGCAAAGCATATCCGTTGGTGCTATTTTTACATGGTTCAGGAGAGCGCGGCGATGACAATGAAGCACAGCTGACTGCTAACCAAGGGGCAACAATCTGGGCAAAACCTGATGAGCAAGCGAAACATCCGTGTTTTGTTTTAGCGCCGCAAGCACATAGTGGAGTTGGATTTGATTTGACAGAAGGTGAGGACAGCGGTGTAGTGGAGCTTTCAGATGATCTGACACTAGCGTTAAAGATTATGGATCAAGTAACAGAAAACTATAATATAGATAAAAAGCGTCTCTATGCAACGGGTGTATCCCAAGGTGGTTTTGGAGTTTGGAATGTCAATGAACAGTATCCTAAATTATTTGCAGCGATAGTTCCAATTTGTGGCGGTGGCAATTTGCAATTTGCTTCTAGGCTGGTGAATAAACCGATCTGGGCGTTTCATGCCGAGAGCGATCCGATCGTTTCGGTGAGTTATAGTAGAAATATGATCAATGCTATCAGAAATGCTGGCGGAAAGCCGATGTATTCGGAGTTTCCGAGAGAAATGTTTATCAAACCGATGGGACATTATTCTTGGGTATTAGCATACCAAACTTCGGAGATGAGAGATTGGTTATTCAAACAAAAGTTATAAGCTAAAGTTTTCGTAACCTGTAATTCAGTAACATA
>JARBUM010000100.1 GCA_029239675.1 Pelosinus sp.
CTATTATCTAAAGAAAACAGAAAGAACCCTCCCTAGCACCTCTTCGACTCATGTATCCTTTATTTACTATTTTAGTTAGACATTGTTAATATATACTGTTATAATTATTAACAAATAATCAATAAAGATGTTGAAGGGGAGAATAACTTAATGATGTGGAAAGAAAAGTACAAACTAGGAATTCGGACAATAGATGAACAGCATGAAGAACTTTTTTTCAGAGTATCCAAGTTTGTAAAATTACTCCACCAGGAAGATCCGTGGCAAGAGAAACTCAGCCAGATAAAAGAAACCATGGAATTCATGCAAAGCTATGTTATTATTCATTTTGACTATGAGGAAGCATATCAAAAAGAAATTAACTACCCTAACCATGAAGGGCACCGGAAAATCCATGAAGATTTTAAGAGAGAGATCGGCAAGTATGCTGAAACCTTTGCAGCAGTAGGCTATACTGAAGAGTTAGTGCAGCAATTGGGTGGGAAACTAATGGCGTGGTTAATCAATCATGTAGTGGCCGATGATCTAAAAATGGCACAATACATAGGTCAGGAGACTAGTAAGTCATGAAAGCAGAATTTGTAAATCCTTTTTTTCAAGCACTTAAAGAAGTATTTAAACTAATGTTAGATTTAGAGATTACCAAAAGCACGTTAGCAGCCAAGGATTTGGTATCGGAAAACGAGGTGACTGTAGCTATTAAGCTGACTGGAGATATTTCTGGTTCTGTACTTTTCAGTTTTCCGGAGAGCACTACGCTAGAAATCGTGAAAATAATGTCTGGAATGGAGATGCACAAATTAGACAGTTTTGTAACTTCGGCGTTAGGAGAGGTGTCTAATATCATCAGCGGTAATGCCGTTACATACCTTTCCCAGGCAAATTATCACTGCGATATACTGCCACCTCAAATCGCTATTAGGGAGAATAGTTCTTCTGCTCTTGGTACAGAGCAAACGTTAACGATTCCGTTGCACACATCAATAGGTGGTATAAAGTTAAATTTTTCCATCGATGAAAACAAATAGGCAGAAAGATGAATATGATGGACTAAGGCACCAAAGTGACACCGCTTTGTTGCCTTGTTTTTTTATAAGGTCACTTCAATTAGCATGACTCCTGGACAGGAGTTTCAATTCTGAAGCATTTACTTCATACTAATCACAATCACACTATTGCTAATTTCAATTACTTTTACCGGCAGCTCATTTATGCCTTCCAGTTGTTCTGCCAGAAGATCAGGCGACCCGGAATAGTTAACATCAAACATAGCGGTTCCTTGTTGATAGTCCCGCAAAAAAGCATTGGTAATACCTGTTTGCTGCCGGAGTAACCGTCCTAATAAGTTAACTATCGAATAATCATTGATTGCAACCACCTTTATCTGGAGCCCTTTCTCCGGATTAGCGGCATAAGCCAGTAGCTTATCTGCAAAAAACTTGCCTGCGTCCTTACCTGCGTTGTGTAAGGATTTCTTGGCGGCAGTAAATTCAGTTATGTCAATCCCGCCGCGATGAAACCCTTGCGCCGCAATGATTTCGCCGGTATCAACCTTAATCAGTCTGGCCTCAACCCGCGCGCGGCATGATATCACATTGTAACCGGAATCCATCCCTGCGTATTCAGCAAAGGCTTCCCCCACGATTAAATAATCGAGCTGCTCATTTGTCATCTGCCGTACAGCAGTCTTGATATCGCCTTGGTTAAGGATGGTTTTAATAGCATCTGATTTGCGAATACGGGCCAGTTGGCCGGGATCTACCATTCGCCGGAAGCCAGCCTCAGTCAGTTGATCTATGATGGCCGTTTCGGCAGCAGGGTCAGGAATGGGTCGTATGTAATGTTCGGCAATGACAACACCAATACGGGGATCACGCAGACCTACATCAATCATCTTCAGTCGCTGTAATTTTGTCATTAAATTTGAGTTTGGCTGCGCATCAACAGTTACTCTGGCTTGTATGACAACCTCACCATTTAGCCATTTTTCCGTTATAATAGAATAATCACTGACAAAGCCTTGGGACTTGGTATAGACTTCATCTTTGAGCACCATATAGTTTTGTACTAGCGTTTGCGAGTCAACAATGGTTCCGACAGCTTGTTCCACTGCCTGCCGCAGTGCATCGTGGATTGCCGCCTCACGGGAAATACCGTGGCCCTCAACGCTAACTTCCTGTGCTGATACAGCCGGGCATTGGATTGCCCAAAATAATGCTGCCACTACTAAGAATCTAAAAAATTTCACTAAATCAGCCTCCTGCAATGGGTATAATAATAAGTGTATTGCTAATCCAATGTCAGTGTATCTCTAGCAAACAACAAAAGCAACAAATATTTACATTTTATTTAGACCGTAATAATGAAATCGCCTGCGCAAGAAGGATTTTTTGGAAAAAAAATGAATAATAACACAATAGCACTGCATATTACATATTTTGCAGCATCGGATGAGGAGGTTTTTATGGTACGGAGAGGTATTTGGGGAATAGTGTTGGTTTGTGTCTTTATTACTCTATTTTCGAGCGCAGCGTTAGCTAGCGCAGCTACTACTAAAAAAATCGGCGTTCTTCCTTTCAAAAATGACAGTCCCTATAATCAATTCGGAGTAATGGCCGCCGAAATGATCACTGCCGATTTAGTAAACTTAAAATCTTGCACGGTGGTTGAACGAACCGAATTATCACGCGTATTTGCAGAACAAAAACGCAGCGCCCAAGGCTTCATTGACGAAGCAACGGCTACCGAATTAGGTGGCATTCTTGGTTTGGATTACTTATTGCTTGGCTCGGTAGACGGCAGTATTAGCAAAGAACCAGGGTACTATTCTTATAATAAAAAGAGCCAGCGCAATGAATGGGTGGAAGGTACCACGAAAAGCAATGTAACCCTGACTATGAAACTAGTTAATGTAAAGAATGGTCAAATTGCCTGGTCTGATCAAGCCTCCATTACTAACTTTGATGAAGATATTAACACCGCGCTCTCTGAAGCAGCCTATGACTCAGTTAGAAAAATTTACAAATTTATTCCCTTACAGGGCTATGTAATCAAAGCTGAGGGCAGCCAATATTTTATTGACCTGGGCACAAATCACAATATAGCTACTGGTGATATGCTGGAGGTTAATGGCACAAGCAATGCCATGAGGCATCCGGTTACCGGCGAACTGATTGTGCTGAAAAGAAATATTGGTGAACTGGAAGTCATTGAAGTTTTAGATACCATGTGCGTGGCCAAACTAAAGACTAAAGACGATGGTACGGCATTACGAAACTCTATCCAGCCAGGAGATGCCGTAACCAAAAAATTAAGGAAAAAACCCCGGGGCTTTTTAGGCCTTGGCTGGTCGGGAAAACACGTTTTTTAACCATAATTTGCTTGATAGCCCTTCGGACTTTCACCTTGCAGCCAGTTCCCCCAATACTCTGGGGGGTGATAAAAAAACAACCTGTACCAAACCGGTACAGGTTGTTTTTTATCACTGGTACATATCTGTTTGAGAATGTTGAAATTGTCAGACACGCAAAAATCATATCTGCAACTTCTTAAGAAGCGTAAAACAAAAACTCCAGTTTAAAACTGGAGTTTTTGTTTTACCTTAAGTTCGCACTATAACGAAGAAATTTAATGTTATTGGTTTACGTGTCATCAATGACATACCTTTTGGCGATTGCATTGGAACTAGCTCGGTCAATCGATGACAATATCATTATGAGAAGAAGTAACGGCAGGGACAGAGGCACCTGCCCCCCCGTCCCTTATGTATAACCTCCATTGACCAAATGTCCGACAATATTATTATTTACAGTTGCGACGAGGGATAGCAGTGGTAAGGCTGTGACATCTACTAACAAATCATTGACGAGATTAGCAATTTCTTCTCTTTTTTTCCACCAAAAGCAGCGGCATGAACTGCTAAAATCTGCTCCAAATCTTGGTCGAGTGAAACCCTAAAATCCATTTATTCTACCTCCATATTAAAAACTGCAACACGTTATTATCTCGCTTAAGTTCTTTAATACAGCCTAAATATTACACAATTACTCCGGCAGCGGATTAGGCAGCCATTCTGCATCAAGTCATCCACTGGAACAGTACCCCTCATTACACCAGTTATACTTTTTGGGCCACGATAGCAATCCATCCCCCACCAGCCTTATATTCTTCGCCAGTCAGACTATTCCATATATGTTTAACCTGAAATCCATTATTGGCTAGCACCTCTGTTATCGCTTCTAACGAATAGTCATGAAACCACATATGGTATGTTTTGCACTTTCCCTCTTCACTAATGACAGTATATTGATCTACCCAAGTGTCATGTTCTGGATAATCAAACCCCTGTTCTAGCACAATATGTTTACCAGGATGCCAAAAGCCTCCATCAAAAAAAAGCCACTTGTTTTTTAATCCTTCACTCTTTCTTAATTCACGGGTAGAAACGTCAAAAATAAACAACCCATCTTTTCTCAACGCTTTGTGAATAATTTTAAGTAGCCGATCTCGTTCTTCATTTGGAAAAGTACATATCTCTCCATATACTTGCAGAACTCTATCAAACATTCCATCATATTTAATATCAAAGAAGCTTCCCCGAATATATTCTATGTTCAGGCCTTGCTCTTCAGCTTTTCTTTGTGCATATTCTATTGATCTTTTCGATAAATCAATGCCAGTTAAATGCATGCCAAATTGACAAAACCTGTTGCTGTATAATCCTGGACCACACCCTAGGTCTAACACCATGTCGTCTTGCTTTAGTAAAGAACTTCTCATAAGATTATTAACTGTTTTTTCGATGGTTTCTAGTTTTCTGCTTGCACCATCATATTCAGGATTCAAATGGGCATCAAGTAGACTCTTTGAAATATGCGGATCATCCCAGAATAAACCTTCCTCTTTTTCAAATAAGTTCGGTTTTCTAATCGAGTCAGCCAAACATTCAAATAGCTTTAAAAAACATTTATCTATCTCTGCCATTACAATCCTCCAAGTGAAACCATAAACTTCTACTCTATATACTTCTTCAATTAGTTCCTAACTCCTTTTCGCCGTTACCAGTGGTACGGTTCTTCGTATCGGGTCAAACAGCGAATTACCAGAAAAAGAACCGTCATAGAACAGTCCCTTAACTCACATCTTAATTTCATAAGAATTTAATGCAATCGGCTCTTTACATTTAAGTACCACAGCAGCGATTATTCCCTCAACTTGAGCCTTGCTAAGATCAATTTTCCAGCATCCTTGATTTGTATCATTCACTATTACTTTCGATATTCCCCGATACTCATACATTTCAGCTAAAAGGTCATTATCAGTGCATTCTCTATAGTTACATAACAATGCTAAAGGATACTTTGTTATATGCTTCTTACATCCAACGACAAGATTGACTTTCAATACTTGCTCCCTACGAGGACGAACAACCACAAATTTCTTATGTGGTAACTCTATATAACATTCCTTTATCGAAAGATTCATTCCAACATCTTTACTCTCGCCATTTTTTGTAAGTTTTTCATTACACTGTATCAATAGATTTTGATTAAAAAAACTTTGGACGAATTGATCAAAGTTTAAGCATTCACCAGTTTCTCCAATGTAGTATCTACAATATTCCAACGCTGTTAGGTAATCCCCTAGTGTATGAGCATTATCTATGGCTAAATTTATGGATTTTAATTCACCCGTAATAGAATGTAATTCTACATATGTAGAATTAGCAAGTAACTCAATATCATCCCCAGAAATCATTTCGACATTTCTTAAGATAATCCCATGCTTATTTGCCTTAATTCTTGCAGGCTCAGTAAATGATGTACTAGTTACCGCAATAAGTACGTCCGCGCCCACACTCTGCTTTTTCATTATTAATTGTTCAACCCAAATAATATCTTGCACATGTCCTCGATCACGACATTCGATAGCAATGAATATTTCTCCTTGATCGACTTTACGGCGAATACTGATATCAACTTCTCTTCGAGTCCCAGTATCTCTATCCATGACATATTCTGGCGATTTTATAGTAGCACTTTTATCTAATACCCGTTCAATCTCTTCGAGCATCCTTTCAAACAACTTTCCTTTTCTCAAAACATTCCCCTTTCATAGTTAATACTATTTACCTGATTTATCCATGTTGTTATATGCCTTAGATTGATCCTATCTTCCCAAGATAGGAAAAGTGTTCCGCCTAATAACAGAAAATACAAAAACACAGGGACAGGGATTTTGTTTCAGGCTTTCCATACCCATGTCGACGATAGTCCCGTGATTCGCGCTATTTGGCATATATTATATCATCCATCCCTTTTAGTTCCCTCAATATGTGATTTTGTATCTCCCGCTCTTCATTCCCAATCGCTACTGCATCAACGCCTATTTGCTGTCTGACTCTTTGCCGAAGTGTGTCATCATCGACATTCGTTTTTGCTTCCGGAATTTCCAGACAGACATCACTATTCGTTTCTCGTAAAAACTGTACGAATCTTCCCTTAGCTTCATTAGACTGATCCGAAAACAGGGAAAACACAGGGACAGGGATTTTGCTTCAGGCTTTCCATACCCGTGTCGACGATAGTCCCGTGATTCGCGCTATTTGGCGTATATTAGTATCATCCATCCCTTTGAGTTCCCGCAATATGTGATTTTGTATCTCCCTCTCTTCATTCCCAATCGCTATTGCATCAACGCCTATTTGCTGTCTGACTCTTTGCCGAAGTGTGTCATCATCGACATTCGTTTTTGCTTCCGGAATTTCAAGACAGACATCACTATTCGCTTCTCGTAAAAACTGTACGAATCTTCCCTTAGCTTCATTAGAATGATCCGAAAACATATTTAAAACATATGCTTTATCAACAATCTGCGCATTCTCTACATATTCACTATAGCTACTCCATTTATAAGCCGCTACATCATTCACTATTTTTGCCTTTATAGGGTTCTGATGAATATATCGCAGGACTATTAAGAAATAGCTGTCGGTTTCTACCGCCTCGCTTTTAAATCGTTCTTGAAATAAATGGCCGCATCGTTCATGTTTACGATTATACCAAATAACGTAGCTTGAACTGACTCGTTGTATCATCATGCTAATAGGCTCTTGGGCTTCTTGTAGCAAGAGGTGCACATGATTATCCATTAAGCAATAGGCAAAAATCCGGCATTGGCTGATTTCTTTGTATTTCGCAAGATCTCCAATGAATTTCAGCCGATCTTCATCATCTTCAAAGATGCTTTGCCGATTAATCCCGCGTAATATGATATGATATATTCCGCTGCTGCTTTTTTCCCTTGACTTCCTTGCCACTGTCTTCACCTCTGAGAAAATTATATCAATTCTTCTTCGTAGAACAATATCCCTGTCCCCGTGTTTTACTTAAGAAGCGACTAACAATAAGGGGTAGTATTCACTGACTATATTGTAATTGATTACTTGTACCGCCAATGAAACCACCTACATGCTATAATACCACCCCTATATCCTTCAATAAACAATACGCCCTTTATTAATCCAAAAAATATTACGGCATTAGTCTTTCCATAGACAGAGGGACAGGTCATTTGTCCCAATAAATTTCATAAAATAACTTCGGGGACAAGAAACCTTTCCCCCGTCCCATATTTATTATAAGCATGCGTTTCACTATTCTATTACTGTTCCAAAATACTCCCACTCTTGATTTTTGTAGTATGTATCCAGAATTCTGTCTTCTACCTTCGGCACAAACTCGTCCTTAGTAGGAACTATTGATACCATATGAGGCAATATATTTAATGATTTTAGTATACTTTGCAATTCTTCGAGAACCTCGATGATACGCTCATGTTCATTTTTACTATTACAAACACGAGAATTAAAAGGAAAACTTTGTACTATATCTAGCATTTGTCCATAATCAACAAGATTTAACTTGCCTTCTAATTTCATTAATGCAATGGTGGAAATTGCTCGGAGATAATTTAGCGCAGTGCCATTATTTACATTAATGAATTCCCATGCTATCGAAAAACAGTTTTCATATGGGTTACCAAATTTCGTACAGATAGGAATATGGTAAGAAAATGCATCCACATTGCGACGGAAATATCTCCATTCTTCACAAGACATATTTTCAGGTTCGGAAATTACCTTTGTTAATATTTCTAACTGTTCATGTTCCCTATTAACTTCTGCCCTAGGAACAAATGTCTGTATTGCAAGGAGTGGATTCTTCCAAGGTGAACTGCAAAATTCTAACCTATCATGCACGTAGAACCATCTTATTAAATCGGTAATGAATTCAACGTAAGAAAGAATACTTTCAGGACCTTCATTATGTTCGGATTGAATAACACAAGCGGGGCCGCTCCAGCGATTTAATACGCCGTCATACTTTTGCATTTCGATTGACTTTTCCAAAAGCTCGTATAAGTCATAATTAAACTCGTCAGGACAAAGCCTTATTTCTTTATTCTTTATCTCGCCAAACTCGACTAGTTGAACTTGTCCATTGTTTAAAAGAGGGACTGGTATTTTATCAATTGAGAAGAAGCGAAGTAAGTCAATACTATCAATATGATGATATGCTAGTAGCCTACCTATTAAATAGAGCCTCTCAGGAAGATTAGTTTCGATAAGCCTACTGTTCCA
>JARBUM010000101.1 GCA_029239675.1 Pelosinus sp.
TTCTACCACCTGTAGTATCTTGGTCCATTCGTACTACCCGGATATGAGGAAATAATTTTACTAATTCCTCTTGTAACTTTTGCGTTCCTGTACCAAAAAAACGAATATAGCGACTATTGCATTCTGGACAAATATCTGGTACCGCTTCAACAAATTGGCAATAATGACATTTTAGCCTTTTGCCAACTGAATGATATACAAGGGAAATATCACAATGTTTACAACGTACAATATGTCCACATTCTCGGCACATTACAAAAGTAGCATAGCCACGCCGGTTAAGCAAAATAATAGCCTGTTCACCACGAACTATTGTCTCCTGCAATAATTCCTGCAAAGGCAACGATATTACACTGCGTCTTTTCTTGCGTAATTCTTCACGCATATCAACTATGGTAACAGCAGGCAAAGACGCGCTAGCAATACGCTTCGACATAACCAACATGGTATGTTGACCTTGTAGAGTCTGATAATAGGTTTCGATTGACGGCGTAGCACTTCCCATTATTACTACCGCTCCTGCTAGCTTAGCTCTAGTTAAAGCTACCTGTCTCGTATGATAACGGGGTGTTTCTTCTTGCTTGTAGGTAAATTCGTGTTCCTCATCCATAATAATAATACCAATATCTAGCAAGGGAGCAAAAATAGCAGAACGTGCACCAATTACGATACCAGCTTGATTGCCACGAAGACGCTGCCAAGCATCATAGCGCTCACCAGTCGACAATTTGCTATGTATCACAACCACGTCATCTCCAAATCTAGCTTTAAATCGTGAGACGATCTGACTAGTGAGAGCAATTTCAGGAACCAAAACAATAGCTTGACGATTATTTTGGCGTGCTGCAGCTACTGCTTCGATATATACCTGGGTTTTACCGCTCCCAGTGATACCATGCAATAAAAATGATTGAAACTCCTTAGCTTTCATCTTCGGCATAATTTGGTCTAGTGCTTGCTGCTGCTCTACTGTTAATGATATATTACCTGATACTCCAGATAGACCAGCATAGCTATCACGTATTACCTGAATTTTTTCAAGTTTTATAAGACCACCCTGCACTAATTTCTTTACAGTATCATGACTACTATTAGTTTTTTTCAATTCATCAGAAGCCAATGGTCCGTGATCCACAGCAACTATTATTTTATTGCGCACTAAGTATCTTATTACTTTTAAAACACTTGCACCAAATTGTTTCTCCAACTTAGATGATAGAATAGGGCTATGTTCAATTATATACAATAATACTTGACCATACTCCGAGGACTTAGCAGATACAATCTTTAGTGTTTTTTCAATATCCGCATTCTCTTCTATAGAATAGGCTGCAACACTTTTAATGCCAGTTTTTCCAGGAATAAACAAACGCATAGCATCAACTAAATTACAAAGATAATATTCACTAATCCATTTAGCGGTATGCATCATATGTTCATCAAACCATCTGTCATTATCCAGTATATCTAAAATAGGCTTTAACTCTGCAATACTTGAGTCTTCCTCTGTTGTAACAGTAATGATAAACCCTTCTAATTTCCGATTACCAAAGGGTACTAAAACACGCCATCCTGCAGCAACATAATCCAAATGCTCAGGAATGCGATAAGAAAAAGCTTTATTAATATTTTTAGTTGTAATGTTGATTAAAACTTGAGCAATACGTTGCATTTTTACCACCAATCACTATGATAATAATCATCTAAAATTAAAAAGAGGGAAGCTCACTGAGTTCCCTCTTTTTTAGCTATAACATATACAGTTCGCATAGACTAGATAAAAAACCTGCTAGAATATTTAACTGTAAAAATTAAATATTGGCTTCTTTACGTAGAATTTCGGCTTTATCTGTCCTTTCCCATGGCAAATCCACATCAGTACGGCCAAAGTGACCATATGCTGCCGTCTGACGGTAAATTGGACGACGTAAATCCAAAGTTTTAATAATACCAGCTGGACGCAAATCAAAATGTTTCTTAATAAGCTCCGCAATTAAATTTTCATCGACTTTCGCTGTTCCAAAGGTTTCCACCATTATAGATACTGGATGAGCCATACCAATAGCATAAGCTAATTGGATTTCACATTTATCAGCCAAACCTGCGGCAACAACATTTTTTGCAACATAGCGAGCAGCATAAGCAGCAGAGCGATCAACTTTAGTACAATCCTTACCAGAGAATGCGCCGCCACCATGACGTGCCATCCCACCATAAGTATCAACAATAATTTTACGACCAGTTAAACCAGCATCTCCTTGTGGTCCACCAATCACAAAACGACCTGTTGGATTGATATAATACTTGGTTTTCGCATCTAATAATTCAGCTGGTACAATTGGCATAATCACTTTTTCAATCATATCTTTTTCAATGGTTGCCAAATCAACTTCAGGACCATGTTGAGTAGATATAACAATCGTATCAACGCGAAGAGGTTTACCATTTTCATATTCTACTGTAACTTGAGTTTTACCATCAGGACGTAAATAATCTAACTCATCATTCTTACGTACTTCCGCTAAACGACGCGCTAATTTATGCGCTAACGATATTGTCAACGGCATATATTCAGGCGTTTCATTAGTGGCATAGCCGAACATCATTCCTTGGTCACCAGCACCAATAGATTCGATTTCATCTATTTGCCCTTGCTTAGCTTCTAAGGACTTATCAACGCCCAACGCAATGTCAGCGGATTGCTCACCAATGGAAACCAACACGCCACAAGTATCGCCATCAAAACCAAATTTTGCACGCGTATAGCCAATTTCTTTGACAGTATCACGAACAATTTTAGGAATATCCACATAACAATTTGTAGTAATTTCACCAACTACATGTACTTGTCCGGTTGTAATAAGCGTTTCACAGGCTACACGTCCCATAGGATCTTTCGCCATAATTGCATCTAATACACTATCAGAGATCTGATCTGCCATTTTGTCAGGATGGCCTTCAGTAACGGACTCCGATGTAAATAATACTTTCTTCTTTTCCATAGTCATACCCCCATTTTATAGTAAGGAAATAAAAAACACCCACAGGGAGGGTGTTTTTCACTCTCCCATCTTGCGGATCATACCGCAGGAATTGGCACCGTTTCTGGATTTACCAAATGGTTGCCGCGGTTTCATCGGGCCAATCCCTCCACCATCTCTTGATGAGCCTATCATATGTAATTCTATCAAATCACATTCTAATGTAAAACAATAAAAAAATCAACTTATTTTCGACATTCTATATGAATTTTATCCAAAATAACTTCTGCCATATTTTCTTTAGACATTTTCGGCAATTCGTCAATACGACCATCACGATATAACAACTTAGCTATATTATTATCAGCATTAAAACCGACGCCTGGCATAGAGACGTCATTAGCAATAATCATATCTAAATTCTTTCTGGCTAGTTTCTCTTGGGCATGAAGGACTAGTTGTTGCGTCTCTGCGGCAAAACCAACGAGTACCTGATGAGCTTTCAATTGCCCTAGTTCTAACAATATATCTGGATTTTTTTCCAATGTTAGTTGCAATATTTCACCAGTCTTCTTTATTTTATGCTCTGCAGTATTCTGGGGACGATAATCAGCCACCGCAGCAGCCTTGATTACAATATCACTATCAGCATAATGTGCTAACACAGCTTCTCGCATGTGCGCTGCTGATTCTACATACTCCACCTTAACTCCGCATGGAACTATTAAATGAGTAGGCCCTGATATCAATGTGACCATTGCTCCCCTAGCAACGGCAGCACTAGCTAAAGCATAGCCCATCTTCCCGCTTGAACGATTACCAATATACCTTACAGGGTCAATTGCTTCTTGAGTACCACCAGCCGTAATCAATATTTTTTTACCAACAAAATCATTTTTTTGAGACAGAAGCTGATTCACCTTATTCAGAATCACTTTCGTCTCAGGTAGGCGGCCTATTCCTTCTACACCACAAGCTAACATTCCACTCTCTGGCTTAGTAAAATGATAACCTAACGCCGTTAACTTATCTATATTCTTCTGAACAATGGGATTTAAATACATATTTGTATTCATAGCTGGAACAAGTAAGGTTGGAGCAGTCGTTGCCATTACAGTAGTAGTTAACATATCATCAGCAATACCATTAGCGATTTTACCAATAATATTTCCCGTGGCAGGTGCTAATAAAAATAAATCAGCCCTACTTGCTAATGAAATGTGCTCTACGTTCCAATTTGTCGTTTCAGCCCACATATCAACGGTAACTGGCTGTCCACTTATTTCACGAAAAGTCAAGGGCGTAACAAAATTAGCCGCTGATTGCGTCATAATAACATATACATTTGCGCCTTGCTTTTTTAACTGACTCACAATGTCTACTACTTTATATACAGCAATACCACCAGCCACGCCAACAACAATATTCTTTCCTTTTAACATGGAAACCTCCTACTTTATACCACTTTTGGTCCGTTCATAGGAAATTTTATCTTGTGCAACTTCCTCTAAGGCAATTGTCACTTGTTTATTTGATTTGCTATCAACTAACGTAGTCGCCCCATCCATAATTTCACGAGCACGTTTTGCCGCAAGTACAACTAAGGTATATTTACTATCAACTTTAGTAACTAACACATCTAATGATGGATAAATCATAATAGTCCCCCTAAATTTTCATTTATTAACATTTGATAATATATCTTTTACTATATTACAATTCCGTGTGACTTGACACTTTTCCGCCGTAATAATCGCTGCGACTTTTTTTGTTGCTTCCTGCACTTCATCATTGACTACCACATAATTATAATTATGAACATATGATAATTCACTGTTTGCACAACTTAGTCTATTTTTGATTACCTCTAAGGTATCCGTTCCCCGCTTATGTATGCGATTAGCTAACTCATCCAAAGATGGTGGTGCTATATAAACAAATACCCCTTGAGGAAATTTCTTTTTAATCTGCGTAGCTCCCTGTGCATCAATCTCTAATACAATATCCTTGCCATTTTTCAACATTTCCTTCACTTGACGACATGGTGTTCCATAAAAATTCCCATAAACTTCAGCCCATTCTAACAGTTCATCATCTTTAATCATTTTTTGAAACTCTTCGTGAGAAACGAACCAATAGTTAACGCCATGTTGTTCTCCTACACGCGCTTTGCGTGTAGTGGCAGATATAGAGTAATTTAACCCAGGGTAAGTACGCAGCAACTCTTGACAAATTGTCCCTTTACCTGCTCCTGATGGACCAGATAACACAAGTAAAATCCCCTCTTTTGCCATAGATGCTGCTCCTTTCATATCTGCTATTCTGCAGTGTCCTCACTGGTTTCTTTGCTAGCAAGACGATGTGCCACGGTTTCTGGTTGAACGGCTGATAAAATGACATGATCACTATCAGTTATAATCACAGCTCTAGTACGACGTCCATAAGTTGCATCAATCAACATTCCTCTATCACGAGCCTCTTGAATGATTCTCTTAATGGGCGCAGATTCTGGGCTAACAATCGAAATAATCCGATTAGCAGACACAATATTACCAAATCCGATATTGATAAGCTTTATTTCCATAAAAAATCCTCCTTACATTTCCTATCCTTATTCACCTTTATATTACTCTATGTTTTGAATTTGCTCTCTGACCTTCTCAATTTCACTTTTTATTTCTACTACAGTATTCGCAATATTAAAATCATTGGCCTTAGAGGCAATTGTATTTGTTTCTCTGTTAATTTCCTGTACAATAAAATCTAGTTTTCTGCCAACAGCATCATCAGCATTTAATGCAGTCCGAAACTGAGTTAAGTGACTTTTTAAACGCACTAGTTCTTCTGTAATACTGGTCCTATCAGCAAATATAGCGGTTTCCTGCAGAATCCTACCAGCATCAGGTTCTTCACCTATGGTCGCTAACAATTCCCGCATACGGCCTAATATTTTTTCTCTGTACTCTACCATAACCTGAGGTGCACGTTGTTCTACAATATTGATATAAGCTTCAATAGTAGTAATACGCAATGCCAAATCCTGCTGTATATTTAACCCTTCCGCTAAACGCATACTCATAAGATTGTTAACTGCCACATCAACAGCTTGAGATAGTTTCGGCCATAGAACTAAAATATCTTCTGTGACTTCTTCCACCTTAATAACATCTGGGAATTTAGTAATCTGATGTATATTATCATCTACCGAAACGGAAAATAAATCCCCTAAATCCTTTAAAGCTTTATTATATGCTATCGCTAATTCTTTGTCAATGCGTACTGTTTTCTTCTTTTGCCCATATTCATCCATAGTTATAAAAATATCAATTCGCCCTCTTACTAATACATTAGATACACTACGTCGAATCTTATCTTCAAGTGGGCCTAAGTTTTTCGGCATCCGGATAACAATTTCATTATAACGATGGTTTACAGCTTTAATTTCTACAATAAGTCGATGCTCATTATCCTGAAATTCTCCACGGCCGAAGCCAGTCATACTCTTGATCACCTTAAATACTCCTTCCTCTACGAATGTATTATTCACGATAAGATTACAATTATCCTATTCTTTCATAAATAATACTTCTCCATGCTTCTCCTAAATCCCTTTTTCGTTAAATACCTATGTTTTACGTGCTCTTAATAACCAACTATTTTATTTTCATCTGATCAAAATAAAAATTATGTTCTTTCTTATCATTTGTTGTAATTGATAATATGATAGGAATATCAGGCAAAATTTCTTTATCTAAAAAATAAAAATAACATTGTGCAGTAAACGTAGTTTGTCCTTTATCCCTATACACTTTTTCTCCTTGAGCAGGAGTTATCATTTGATAAGCTTTAACCACATTCTTATCTTGTTTAATTACGACACTACTATCTTTTACAAAATCCTCTTTATCTCCGAACAGAACCGTACTAAAACTCAATAAGCCAGAATAATCTTCCAGAACTCCTTCACTATCCATTATTGAAATATTATGATCATTCAAACTTCTTTTCTTAGCATCCGCAGCTATTAATAAAAAAGAAGTATACAAATAAGAACGCTCTGCTGTATTATTCAATTTTATAGCTTTTTCTTCATAAGACGTCCATGGTAGTAGAAAATCTTGCATTGGACTTTTCGCCTTTAATTTTCCATAATCTTGCGCCTCTTTTATCACTTCAAGATTAATTGAAGAGATTGCTAGTGTTTGACTAACTAATAGTAAGGAAAAAATAACTGTCAAAACAAAAAATTTCATTCTAGTACCCCCTCACTCTTATGAATATAGTATTACACCACAAATGGAAAAATTCCTTTCATTATAGAAAGACTTAATTCAGGTGGAGTATTAACTCCACCTGAATTTTTAGTCGTACATATTCATCAACTTAGCCGCCGAGAGCTTCTAATTACAGAAGCTGGCAGTATGAAAAGTATCCTTTATAGATATTGTCCTCGAAAAACTTCTACTGCAGGGCCAGACATATAAATATGATTATCCAACCCCCACTCAATCAATAATTCTCCGCCGTCTAATTCAACAGTAGCTTGACGATCTGTTTTACCATTTAATACAGCTGCTACTAATGTAGCGCATGCTCCCGTGCCACATGCCATAGTGATACCAGCCCCTCTCTCCCACACACGCATGCGTAATTTTTGCTTATTTAGTACTTGCACAAACTCTACGTTAGTTTTTCTGGGGAAAGTAGCATGGGTTTCAATTTTAGACCCAAGGTCACATAAATCAATGCTAGTGATATCATCAACAAAAAGAATACAATGAGGATTGCCCATGGATACGCAAGTAATTCTATACTCTGCCCCATCTACTAGTAAACTTTCATTAATAACTTGTTCATTTTCAGTGCCTGTCATAGGTATCTCACCACGTTTAAGACGTGGTTCTCCCATATCAACTCTTATGGTACTAAGGACATTATCAATAAAAATTAACTCGGGTTTAATAATACCGGCTTTTGTTTCTAAAGTAATTTTTTTCTTATTAGTTAATCCATATTCAAAAACATATCGAGCAATGCACCGCGTTACATTGCCACACATTTCGGCTTCACTACCATCAGAATTGAAAATTCTCATTTCAAAATCCGCTATTTGCGAAGGTAAGATGACGACTAAACCATCAGCCCCTATTCCAAAATTTCGATCACACACCTTAATAGCCACTTCATTGTAATTATCGATTTTTTCTTCTAAGCCATTGACAATTACAAAATCATTACCTAATCCATGCCATTTGCTAAAATTAAACTTCATATTATATTCTCCTCGTTGTTAGATTTAGATACTTCGATTTTACTATTAATGTACCCGCCCAAGAATGGAACGTAATACGCGTCTGCGAAAAAACAAATGTCTTATAGCACTTATCATAAAAGTCCAACCGGACACGCATAATATAACAGCCCAATCTACTACCCCCAGTGGAACAGTAGCAAATATCTCTTGCATAAAGGGATGATAAACAACCAATAATTGCATGAAAAGAGAACAGACTGTTGCTAAAATTAAATATTGATTTTTAAATATTCCAATTTCAAATACACTATAGACCTCTGAGCGACAATCAAATACATGGAACATCTGAGAAAATACCAAGGTACAAAAAGCCATAGTTCTAGCTTCTGCTAAGTCATTTTTTAAAAAGTACACCAATGCAAAAACAAATACAGTGCTAATACCAATCTGCAAACCACGGGCAATAATCTTACGACTCAGCCCTCTAGAAAAAACACTTTCTTTTGGATTTCTCGGTGGTCTAATCATAATATCATGGTTATTAGGGTCAACACCTAACGCCATAGCTGGCAAACCATCCGTCACTAAATTAACCCACAAAATCTGTACTGGTAATAAGGGTAAAGGCAATCCTGCAACCGTGGCAATAAACATTGTAAGCACTTCACCTAAATTACAAGATAATAAATAGCGAATAAACTTACGGATATTATCATAAATACCACGTCCTTCTTCCACCGCAGCCACTATGGTAGCAAAATTATCATCTGCTAACACCATGGAAGCCGCTTCCTTCGTAACATCCGTGCCAGCAATTCCCATTGCTATACCAATATCGGCTTCTTTTATTGCTGGTGCATCATTCACACCATCACCTGTCATTGCTACAATATGGCCTTGGCCCTTTAAAGTTCTTACAATACGCAATTTATGCGCAGGAGATACACGAGCATACACAGTAACACGATTTATGATTTTCGATAACTCTTTATCATCTAATGCGTCAAGTTCATTACCAGTAAGTGCCTGATTCTTGTCTTCTTTAAACATTTGTAGCTCCTTAGCAATAGCTACAGCTGTGTTGCGATGATCACCTGTAATCATAATTGTCTTTATACCAGCTTGCCGACATAGCGCAATAGCGGGTTTCACTTCTTGTCTGGGAGGATCAATCATCCCTATTAAACCCACAAAAACTAGATTTTTTTCCAAATCTTCACTCACATGGTTGGCTTCGACTTTTGTTATCTGGCGATATGCAACTGCCAATACTCTAAGAGCCTGATCTGTCATTTTTTCATTTTCTGCTAATA
>JARBUM010000021.1 GCA_029239675.1 Pelosinus sp.
TATTACTACTGATTATGCGCGGACCTAAATCCTATACTCGAGAAGATGTAGTTGAAATTCATTGTCATGGGGGACCCGTTCCCATGAAAAAAATTCTAGAACTCTCACTACAGTACGGCGCCAGATTATCAGAGCCTGGCGAATTTACCAAGCGGGCATTTCTTAATGGTAGACTGGATTTATCCCAGGCGGAAGCTGTTATGGATATTATTAGGGCAAAGACAGATGCTTCTTTGCGTATGGCTGTAGGGCATTTGTCAGGTACATTATCCGATACGATTCGTGAGATGAGATATAATGTTCTAAGAATGATTGCAAATTTAGAGGCTACTATTGATTTTCCTGAAGAGGATATTGAAATGATGGCAGCTCAGGATGTCAAAGTTAATGTGATAGGCTTATTAGCACAAGTAAATCATTTATTGGCGACAAAAGAAACAGGACGTATACTGCGTGAAGGCTTGGAAACGGTTATTATTGGCAAACCCAATGTGGGTAAGTCTAGCTTGTTAAACGCTCTACTAAAAGAAAAACGAGCCATTGTAACAGATATTCCTGGAACAACTCGAGATGTAATTGAAGAATTTGTTAATATTTCTGGAGTTCCTTTAAAAATTGTGGACACTGCTGGTATACGTGAAACTTCTGATATTATAGAGCAAATGGGTGTGGAAAAAACAAAAGAATTCATTGTCACAGCGGATTTAATATTATTGCTATTGGATGCCTCCTTGCCGTTATCAGAGGAAGATAAAGAAGTATTAGCGATGCTTTCTGGCAAACAAGCAATTGTCTTAGTGAACAAGACAGATCTGCCTGTACTTTTAGATTTGGATGAAGTATATACCTATATATCTGATAAAAAAGTATTAAAAATATCTGTAATGGAAGGCAGTGGCTTATTAGAGCTGGAGCAGGTCATTGTGGATATGGTATATGGTGGCGAGATAGAGCAAAAAGAGGGAGCATTTATTACTAATTTGCGTCAGGCTAATTTGTTAGAGCAGGCAAAACAGCATTTAGAGGCTGCGATTGAAACAATTGATCAGTCCATGCCCTCTGATTGTATTGTTATTGATTTAAAAGATAGCTGGGACAAGCTAGGCGAGATTACGGGAGATACAGTGGGGGAAGATATTATTGATCAGATTTTCACTCAGTTTTGTATTGGTAAATAGGAGAGTGGCAAATTGTGTTTATTGCAGGACATTATGATGTAATTGTTATTGGTTCCGGTCATTCGGGCTGTGAGGCGGCATTAGCGGCGGCTCGTATGGGCTGTCAAACCTTATTAACGACCCTTAATTTAGATAATATTGCTTTTATGCCATGTAATCCTTCCGTAGGTGGTCCGGCAAAAGGACATTTGGTAAGAGAGTTAGATGCATTGGGTGGACAAATGGGTATTAATGCAGATAAAACTAGTCTCCAAATGAGGATGCTTAATACAGGAAAAGGACCAGCGGTACATGCGTTAAGAGCGCAGGCTGATAAAGATTTATATCATGTAACGATGAAAGATACTGTTGAGAATCAGCCTAATTTAGATGTGAAGCAGGTTTTAGTGGAAAAACTTTTGTCCAAGGATAATAAGGTATATGGGATAGAAGTAGAAACTGGGGAAGTTTATTATGGTAAAAGTATAATACTGGCCACTGGTACTTACTTGGGTGGAAAAATTATTATTGGTGAACTTGCTTATAAGGGTGGTCCTAATGGACAACGGGCTGCGGAAAATCTGACATCTTCGTTAAAAGAATTAAATATTCGTATTATGCGTTTTAAGACTGGTACACCTGCAAGAGTAGATAAACGTTCCTTAGATTTCTCTAAAATGATGATACAACCAGGGGATGAAGAGGTTCATAATTTCTCGTTTTTAAGTGATATTACCACACGAGAACAATTGCCTTGCTGGTTAACATATACAAATGAGAAAACCCATGAGATCATTCGGAATAATTTGCATAGGGCCCCTATGTATACTGGTATTGTAGAAGGCGTTGGCCCTAGATATTGTCCATCCATTGAATCTACAATTGTAAGATGTGCAGATAAGGATGCTCATCAGTTATTTATTGAACCTGAAGGGTATCATACTAATGAAATGTATGTGCAAGGCATGTCTACAAGCTTGCCGATCGATGTTCAATATGAATTTTTAAGGACAATTCCTGGTATGGAGAATGTAAAGATTATGCGTCCAGGCTATGCTATTGATTATGATTGTATTGATTCTACCCAGCTAAAACCAACTCTAGAGTTTAAAAATATTCATGGGTTATTTTCGGCAGGTCAAATTAATGGCACCTCAGGTTATGAAGAAGCAGCAGCTCAAGGCTTAATAGCTGGTATTAATGCTGCCCTATTAGTTACTGGTCGTGAACCTCTAATTTTATCTCGGGCTGAGGGATATATTGGCGTGTTAATTGATGATTTAGTTACCAAAGGTACAAATGAACCTTACCGTATTATGACTTCTAGAGCTGAATTTCGCCTTATCTTGCGTCAGGACAACGCAGACTTGCGCTTAACGGAGAAGGGAAGGGAAATTGGTTTGGTGAGTGATGAGAGGTATGAACGATTTGTTCAGAAACGTGATTCCATAGAAGAAAGCCTAAAGCTACTGCGTAGTATGATGATTACCCCTACCCCTGAAGTACAGCTAAAAATGCAAGCAATGGGTACAGCAGAACTGCGTACTGGTATTATGTTGTATGATTTGCTACGCCGAACAGAAATTAGTTATCAAATGATAGCAGAGCATTTTGATGTGCCTGTTTTAAATTCAGCAGTGCAGCAGCAAGTAGAAATTTTTGCAAAATATGAAGGATATATTAGCAAGCAATTGGAACAGGTCGAGCGGGCTGCCAAATTAGAAGAAAAATTATTGCCTGAAGATGTTGATTATATGGAGTTACATGGTCTAGCTGTGGAGGCTAGAGAAAAACTCAATGAAATTCGTCCATTATCGATAGGGCAAGCGGCACGTATTTCAGGTGTTTCTCCTGCCGATATTTCTATATTAATGATATATTTGGAACAAAGGCGCAGGAGGGATGAGGCAAATTGATATTTCGTGATATATTAGCCCAAGCTGCCAATGAGTATTCTTTATCATTAACAGAGGAACAACTTACAAACTTTACCCAATACTTTGAAATGCTAATAGAGTGGAATGAAAAAATAAATCTAACAGCGATTACAGATCCTAAAGAAGTAGCTGTTAAACATATGATTGATTCTTTATCTTGCTATGATGAAGGTATTTTTAAGCATGGCGCAAAAATTATTGATGTGGGGACTGGGGCAGGCTTTCCAGGATTGCCTCTTAGAATATTTCGTCCAGATTTGAAACTTACATTATTTGACTCTTTAAATAAACGAATTTTATTTTTAAAGGAAGTCGCCCAAAAATTGGAAATTAATAATATTGAGTTTATACACAGTCGTGCTGAAGATGGAGGTCGTAATAAACAACTTCGTGAGCAGTATGATGTTGCTGTATCTCGAGCTGTAGCAAGATTGAGTGTTCTCTCGGAATGGTGCCTTCCATTTGTGGCCGTAGGCGGCTTTTTTATTGCCCTCAAGGGGTCACAGTACAGTCAAGAAATAAAAGAGTCTACAAACGCTCTGAGGCTGTTAGGCGGCGAAATCGTAAAAATTGAGAATATAAAGCTACCAGGACTTGATGATATCAGGGCGGTAGTGTATATAAAGAAAATAAAGAAGACTCTGCCTGCATATCCTAGGCGTCCGAGCGTAGCTGAAAAAAATCCATTATAATACAGTCATGTTAAGAGGAACTTGTGGGGAAATGCCGAATATTACCTTATTGACAGGGCTATTATAGGTAAGGCGGTGTATAGATGAAAAATTTGGCCAGATTATTAGGCCTGACTTCCGAAAGTCCGGAAATAGGTAAGGATGCTAAAGAACAAGCCGTTATTGCAAACAATATAGATAATATTACAGCTAGCAACGTTATAAGTGATATAGAAAGCGCTATGATTGAAGGTAATGTACAACAGGTTCAGATTACTGAGATTGTCCCCAATCCATTTCAGCCCAGAAAGATATTTACTCAGGAATCCTTGCAGGAACTAGCATCTTCTATTGAAGAATATGGTATTATTCAACCTCTAATTGTTCGCAGCATTCCTGATGGCTTTGAGTTGGTAGCAGGAGAACGTCGTCTGCGTGCCTCTAAGTTGGCTGGTTTAAATAAAGTTCCTGTAATTGTAAAGGAATTCACCGATAAAGAAGTGGCTGAATTAGCCATGATTGAAAATTTGCAGCGGGAAGATTTACATTTTTTAGAGGAAGCAGAAGGTTTTCAGCAACTAATTACGAGCTTTGCTTTTACTCAAGAAGAACTTGCAAAACGTATGGGTAAGAACCAGTCAACCATTGCCAATAAATTACGTTTATTAAAATTAATACCCGAAGTTCGTGCTGTAGTAGCAAAGGAAAAATTAACGGAGCGTCACGCCCGCTCATTACTAAAACTAGATGATTCAAGACTACAGCTAGAAGTGCTTGAGATGATTAGCGAAAAGAAATTAAATGTACGGGAGACAGAAGAATTAATCGAGGAGTTCTTAGAGGATATTGCCAAACAGGTAGAAGCTAAAAATACTCCTAAGCGCAATGTGGTAAAAATTATTCGTGATGTACGGATCTTTATTAATACTATTAATAATGTAGTAGGAGAAATGAAGAAAACTGGTCTTAAGATAAAGGTTAAGCAAGAGCAAGATGAGGAATTTATACATATTAATTTACGGATTCCTAAAAGAAAATAGAATCAGTAGGATCTACTGTTATAGTGTATTAAAAAAAAGCTAACAATAATTGTTAGCTTTTTTTAATACACTATAACTCGCTTTATTTTTGTGTCAGGTGAAATAGAATCTGGATTACTACTTTCAAGCCAGGCAATAGAAGAAATGTCGCTGATATCAAGTTCAAATAACATTTTAATGCTTCTTACCCGAAGGTATAAAGAATTATCGATCACTCTTATATCACTGATAGGATATTGATTTCTTATATCGCCAACAGTAGAGTGCATGGTAATATCTTTGTCAGTTGAAAAACGAGCATCATCAATATTTATCATCGAAACCAGTTTAGTCTTTCCTTTTGATAGTTCTACTTTTAAGGACGGGGTAGAGCTATTATTTAAATAAATAGTAGCTGTAGTTTCCTTATTGCCATTTATATATTCCCCATGGAGGATGAGGGACGGATAGATCTTCTGTAAATCTTCCAATGTCATACCAATGTGTACAAGACCAGCTTTACCGACTGTAAGCCTAAATTCATTAGGGATTGTTGAGGACGTTAGTGATTGTTCTTTTACTGTGGATTTTATAGGAACCGTAGGACGTTCTTCTATTGTTGCTGTGACAGGGAAATTAGAGACTGCCCCAGCGCTTTTAAGGATTTCTGCAATTTTTGCTTCTTGTTTAGAATAAGCCTCCATTAGTGCAGTACGTCCCTTTTTATCTTGAATATTAGGCTTTGCTCCAGCATTTAGCAGCAAAGTCACAACTTCTTCCGTACCCATTGCAGCTGCATACATTAATGGGGTTCTGCCTGAAGTATCTTGTACATCGACAATAGCTTGTTTTTCTAGTAGTAGCTTAACGAGTTCAGGCCTTTTATAAAAAGAGGCTGCTGTAAGAGCCGTCCAGCCATCCGTAGTTCGCATTGCATTGATGTCCATACCCGCATCCAGAAAGGTGATTACCACATCTTTATCACCACGGCCTGCATAAGTAACAAGATTTTTTTCTTCAAATGTAATTCCCTGTTCAATTATTTTATTAAGGGACAGGGGGGATGCCGATGTGTGCTGCCCTGTTTGATACCCTAAATACCCACCACTTGCAATACATACGCATAGTAGTAAAGCAATAGCAAGTAATTTAGATTTTAAGTGAGGCTGTTGTAAAATCTGAGCCGAAATTAGATTGTTCTTAACGGCTGTCTTTGTAGGTTCGATTTCTTGTCCTGCAGATGATTCAATACTAGCATTGGCAGCAGGTACTGCTTCAGATTGTGGATCGAATAATTCTTTATTAGCGACAGCTAGTAGTTCGTCAATCGCTACTTCATCTATTATTCCCTCTTGATCTATTGCTATTATTATCACCCATCCTTCACGTACTTATAAAATTTGACATTTTTATCACAAATTCCATATAATTTGTCTAAAATCCTGCTATTTTGCAAAAAAAACTTCTCATCATTATTGGAAAATGATGAGAAGAATGGTTTAGCGAACTTAATTGGACATAACTTTTTTCGCGATTGTTACAGCATCTACGCCGTTTGCTGCATAGGAATCTGCATTTGCTTGATTGGCATATTCTTTTGTTAATACAGCTCCTCCTACGATGGTCCTTGCTTGACATCCTGCAGCTTTTAGGGCTGCAATGGTAATATCAATTTGCGGCATAGTAGTGGTCATAAGTGCACATAATCCTACAATATCAGCCTTGTGATCTAAAGCGGCTTGTACAATTTTATCAGGAGAAATATCCTTTCCTAAGTCGATAACAGTAAAGCCGTTATTCTCAAGTAAAGCAGCTACAATATTTTTTCCTAGATCATGAATATCGCCTTTCACCGTAGCTAGAATTACCGTACCAAGACTAATGGTTGCATGGTTTGGTAGTTCTTTTTTAATGGTAAGAAAGGCAGCACGCATACTCTCAGCTGCTAATAATACTTGAGGTAAAAAACATTGGCCACTGCCAAAGGCTAATCCCACTTCATTCATAGCCGTCGTCAAAGCTTGCTCACTTATAGTGATGGATGAATATCCCTCCTTTAGAGCTTGCTCTACTAAAGGAATGACAGCTTCCTTTTCTCCTGATACAATGGCTTGACGAATTTGCTCTATTATATTTTTAGGTATTGAATGATCAGCTCGTTCCTCAGTTTGACTAGTAGGGGCGTAGTTTATACTGTAAGATCTGCCCCTGGGATCATGACCTAGAAGTAAGGCAGAAGCTGCTAACGTATGCTGCATAAGTGGGTCATATGGGTTTAGAATAGGAGCATCAAGCCCTGCATCCAAAGCCATAGCACAGAAGGTTGCATTAATAGCATCTCGTCTAGGTAGCCCGAAAGAAATATTACTAAGTCCCATTGTTGTAGGGTAACCAAGATGTTCACGGTAGAGTTTTAATGTTGCGAGAGCCTCTTTACCTGCACTGGCATCAGCAGCTGCTGTAAGGATTAAGGCATCTAGCACGAAATCTCCGGGCTTAAGTCCGGCTTCAAATGCTTTATGAATGATTTGCTTAGTTACAAGCAAACGATCTTGGGCTGTTTTTGGTACACCGTCTGAACTAATTGGTAGACAAAGAATAGCAGCACCATACTTTTTTGCTAAGGGTAAGAAAGATTCTAAACGTTCCGGTTCAGCACTAACTGAGTTAATGAGTGCTCTGCCAGGGTAAGCCTTTAAGCCCGCCTCTAGGGCCATAGTGTCTGTTGTATCAATCACCAAAGGAGCATCTACCAACATGGATAATTCCTGAATGGCATATTGCATAGCTTCAGCTTGGTTAATTCCTGGCACACCCATATTTACATCCAGTAAATGTGCTCCTGCGCGAATTTGAGCGAGGGCTTCTTTTTTGACGGAAATAAATTGACCAGAGGCAATGTCAGCAGCTAATTGTTTGCGTCCAGTTGGATTAATCCGTTCACCTATGATAACAGTGGGGTGATTAGCTCCCAAATAGATTGTTTTACTGCGACTGGTTAAGGCTGTAGTTTTGTTAGCTTGCTGTATAGTAGGTAAATTTGAGATTGAAATGCTCTTCACAGCTTGTTGTATGGATTTGATGTGCTCAGGTGTAGTACCGCAGCAACCTCCAATGTAGCGAGCACCTGCTAAGGCTAACTTTTCCGCCCATTCACCCATTTCTTTTGGTTGCATAGGAAAAATAGTTTGCTTGTTGATTAAACTCGGCATTCCTGCGTTGGCTTGGACGCTGATGGGGCAATTAGTAACTTGGGATAATTTTTGTACAATAGGTAGTAATTGGGCTGGGCCTAGTGAGCAATTTGCCCCGATTACATCCGCACCCATTGCCTCTAAAATAGTGGCAGCAGTTACTGGGTCAGTACCCGTTACAGTTCTTTCATCGCCTCCGAAGGACATTTGGCAAATAACTGGCTTTTTTGTGACTGCTTTAGCAGCCAAAAGAGCTGCGCGCATTTCTTGGATATCAATAATCGTTTCGATTAAGATCATGTCTACCCCAGCTTGATCTAAGGCGCTAATTTGCTCAAAGAACACATCGTATGCATAATCGAAAGTTAAATCGCCTAAAGGAACAATCAACTTACCTGTAGGTCCAACAGATCCAGCTATTTTAGTATTAGGACCGCAAGCAGCGCGTGCAGCCTCAACAGCAGCAGTATTAAGCTGTCTAACCTTATCCTGTAAGCCATAATGGGTCAATTTAATTCGATTGGCACCAAAAGTATTGGTTTCGATAATGTCTGCACCACTATCTATATAACTTTTGTGGATAGCAGTAATGATATCGGGCTGCTCTTGATTCCACAACTCAGGACAATATCCTGGTGGTAATCCAGCGTTTTGTAACATTGTTCCCATGGCACCGTCAAAAATATAAATCATAGTATCAATCCTTTCTAGCTAAACAATTTACTTGTTGGCATTGATCACATTTGGAATCTTGATCGTGTTCCGCATTGCAGACAGTAGCAGTAAGACCAATAACTGCTGTAATTGATTTTCGCGGTAAAAGCATGCAAGAAGACGTTGCTGTTATATTTATATCCTCAGCATGGGCTAAAGACAAAATTTGGGGCTGAACAGTAATATCCCATTGCCCATAGCCTGGGCTAAAGCGAAAGAGGGGTGAGTAACCTTCTTTATTTGCTTGCTGTTTAATGAGCTCACAGGCTTGATCCGCTGCAATTTCTACAGCTGTTGTTCCAGCTGCATCTAATAATAAACCTAAAGTATATTCGTTCTTGGTAAAATACTCACTTACCATTTCTTCTAATTTAGTTCCAATAGTCACTGCAATAACGACTACTTTCTGTGAATTGGCTAGGTGTTTGCTTATGACGGTTGGGGGCAGATGGAGGGGTTCAGGACTCAGAATGGTAGAGGAAATAGGGTCATAATCATAAATTTCCCATATTGCTTTTGGCTTAGAGACTATTTGCGCTTCAATACAAGCCTGATCAAGTAAGCTTTGGGGAAATTCAGTACATTTAGTTAGTCCAGAATATCGTTTTAGCTCGTTCATGTCCAAATTTTTAATGATAGGATTATAGATTGGCATAAGAATCCTCCTGTCTTACTTATCGTAATCCCGTTTGCTCTATAATAGCTTTAGATTGATCTAGTTTATTCATAGTATAAAGATGTATACCATCAATCTTATTGGCAACTAAATCTATAATCTGATTGCATGCGTACTCAATGCCTGCTTTTTCAAAATCCAAAGGTGAATTTTCATATTTCTCAATGATAGTTTTTAGCGGTTTTGGAATTGAAGCTCCGCATAATCCCTGAATTCTAGCAACTTGTCTACTATTTAATAACGGCATGATGCCAGCGCAAACTGGGACGGTAATATTGAATTGGCGGATTCGGTTCAGAAATTGATAGAGAACTGTATTATCAAAGAATATTTGGGTAATTAAGAAATCTGTGCCACTATCTATCTTCTCTTTAAGATGGAGAGTATCGGTGCTTAAATTTGGACATTCTAAATGGCCTTCTGGGTAGGCGGCTGCAGCGATACAAAAGTCATGCTTAGATTTTATATGAGCAATTAAATCTTTGGCATATTGATAAGCATTGGTCTTGTCTTTACAAGACGTTTTATCTATAGGATGATCCCCTCGCATCGCTAGAATGTTTTCTATTTTATGCGATTGTAATTGGTTTAACATGGCGTCAATTTCATCTTTGTGTGAGTTTATGCAAGTTAAATGGGCTAAGGCTTCAACGCCATATGTATTTTTTATTTTATCAGCGGTTTCTATCGTACGATCGGATGCACTACCACCAGCTCCATACGTTATACTAATAAAATCGGGATGGAGGGTTTGTAGTCCTTCCGTGGTTTTAAAAATAGATTCCAAGGTAATAGTTTGCTTTGGTGGAAAGACTTCAAAGGATACAACAGTAGTATTGTTATTAAATAGATTTGAAATTTTCATAATCAACCTCGCATTATTTTAGATGAACAAACAGCCTCTTTCCTTGAGGAAAGAGGCTGTTTGCATCCGTTCTTTCCTCTTATCTTTCAGAATATGAATTCTGCTGGATTTAGCACCATTTGCATCGCTGCCGGTTGCTGGGTGTCATAGGGCCAGTCCCTCGACCACTCTAGATAAGAGTATTTATTAAATTGGAATTTATGATAATGTAAAACGAGCGTTTTGTCAATGATTTTAGCGTTTATTAGAAAATTCGATTCACTTGTCAATATATATTGCTTAAATATTAGTACTTTTGCGTATTGCTGGTTGTTTTTTTGCAGGAAAATTTCTCTATAGTGTGGAATGAATTAGCTATAGAATTAGAATCAAGAGTATAGTTGAATTGTAAGTAAGATGACTAAGGCTTGCCCTGGATTCTAAAGACCTGGCATAAGCCTTAGTCTTTCTTAAAATATGAATGAGGATATGGGGTGAACTATTTGGTGAAGGTAATTGCAATTGCCAACCAAAAAGGAGGCGTTGGAAAAACAACAACTTCTGTTAATCTGAGTGCTTGTTTGGCTGATTTGGGTAAAAAGGTATTATTAGTTGATCTTGATCCACAAGGTAATTCTACTAGTGGTTTTGGTTTTGATAAAACAAAGATAAAACAGTCGATTTACGATGTATTAGTAAATGATACTCCAATCGAAGGCGTTATTTTACAAACAAAGATTGAAAACTTGATGTTGTTGCCAGCTACCATCCAGTTGGCAGGGGCAGAAATAGAGTTAGTCTCTATTATGTCTCGAGAAACAAAACTAAAAAGAGTATTAGATAAAATTAAGTATAACTATGACTATGTTATTATTGATTGCCCGCCTTCTCTAGGGTTGCTTACCATTAATTCACTAACAGCAGCTAATTCGGTTCTAGTGCCAATTCAATGTGAATTTTATGCTTTAGAAGGACTATCCCAATTAATGAATACGATAACATTGGTACAAAAGAATCTAAATCCTGCTTTATCCTTAGAAGGTGTAGTGCTAACTATGTTTGATGCGCGGACGAATTTATCCATTCAGGTGGTAGATGAAGTTAAAAATCATTTCCGCCATAAGGTATATCAAACGATTATTCCTCGCAATGTGCGCCTCAGTGAAGCACCTAGCCATGGACAACCTATTACTCGATATGACCCTAAATCTAAAGGGGCAGAAGTGTATATCGACTTAGCGAAAGAGGTGATTGATGATGAATAATAATCCTCAGCGAGGATTAGGGCGAGGCTTAGATGCTTTATTCTCTGGTTCACAAGCTGTAGAGAAACAACCCCTTGTAACTACTATTCCCATCACACAAATTGTTCCTAATAAATTTCAACCACGGCGTGTATTTGATGAAGCAGCATTGCTTGAGTTAGTATCTTCTATCAGTCAATATGGGATATTGCAGCCTCTTGTAGTACGAAAGAGTGATAGATCCTATGAATTAGTTGCAGGTGAGCGACGGTGGCGCGCTTCCCAGAAAGCTGGACTTAAAGAAATTCCTGTTATAATAAAAGAATATACAGATGGAGAAATGACGGAAATTGCGTTAATAGAAAACATTCAAAGGGAAGATTTAAACGCGATTGAAGAAGCTCTTGCATATCGCCGTTTAATGGATGATTTTGATTTAACTCAGGAAGAAGTCGCCAGAAGGATAGGGCGCAGTCGATCTGTGATTGCGAATATGGTACGGTTACTTAATTTACATCCAACAGTACAAGATTATGTTTCACGTGGAACATTATCCATGGGACAATCTAGACCACTACTAGGATTAGAAACCCTTGAACTCCAGTTAGAGGCTGCAGATATGATTATTGAAGGTGATCTATCAGCGCGAGATGCAGAAGAGCTCGTAAAGCGGTTAACTAATAAAAAACAAGAAGTAAAACAACAAACTAAAATTAGTGAAGAAAGAAACTTCTTTGTAGTGGAGGCTGAAGATCGACTAAAAATGATCCTAGGTACACAGGTTAAAATTAAACCGGGGAAGTTAAAAAGTAAAATAGAAATTGAGTTTTCCTCTTCAGAGGATTTGGATCGTATTCTTGAAGTTCTAAGTGGTGATGATACAACAGTACCTAGCAAGTCTCGCGGCTCCTTTGTTGTATAAAAATAAAAAGTGTCAAATTATGTTTCACGTGAAACATAATTTGACACTTTTTGTAACGGTAAGATAATTTTAAACAAAAAATGAGATAATATATATAGCAACAATAGTTCTGAAGCATTACACATATTGATATTGTTTATTAGCGAGAGGAGAAAGAACATGCAAGAAACACCAAAAGGATCACGCTTACATATTGCAATTTTAGGCAGACGTAATGCCGGGAAATCTAGTTTGATTAATGCCCTGACCAACCAAAAGGTTGCTTTAGTCTCAGACATTCCAGGAACGACAACGGATCCTGTATATAAAGCGATGGAAATCTTACCGATTGGTCCTGTTATGATCATTGATACGGCTGGTATTGATGATACAGGCTATCTTGGCACATTACGAGTACAAAGTACAATGAAAGTGCTAAATAAAGCCGATTTAATCATTATTGTTCTAGAAGCAGAAAGCGGTATGACTCAGTATGAAAAGACTTTAATTGAAGGTATTAAGGCAAAGAAAACACCTGTCATTGGCGTTATAAACAAAAGTGATAAAGCTGTACTATCTCCAGCGTTAATAGCGGAGTGGGGTAAGGAATTTAATATTCCCTTAGTATCTACAAGTGTAAAGAATGGTCAAGGTATTGATGAACTTAAGAAGCTTATTGTTACCTATGCTCCTGCAGACTGGCAAGGGCCGCCAGTGGTAGGAGATTTAATTCAGCCTAAAGATACAGTAATTTTAGTTACACCCATTGATTCGGCAGCACCAAAAGGACGGCTGATTTTACCACAGGTACAAACTATACGGGATATTCTTGATCATGATGGTGTGGCTATTGTAATAAAGGAGACGGAATTACAACAAACACTTGATAATTTGCGTGAATTACCCAAACTCATAGTAACAGACTCTCAAGCTTTTGAAAGAGTTTCCGCAGAGACTCCTCCAGGGGTGATGTTAACCTCCTTTTCCATTTTATTTGCGAGATATAAAGGTGATTTAGAGGCTTTAGTATCTGGGGTAAAGAGTATTGAAAGCTTAAAACCAGGAGATAAAATTTTGATTGCAGAGGCATGTACCCACCACCAACAAGCAGATGATATTGGAACTGTTAAAATTCCTAGGTGGTTACAAGAAAAAGTGGGTGGATCTTTGGAATTTGAGTGGTCTACAGGTACTCACTTCCCAGAAGACTTGACTAAATATAGTCTAATTGTACATTGTGGTGCATGTATGTTAAACCGCAAGGAAATGCTGCATCGCCTTTCTGAGGTTTCAGCTAAGGCAGTACCAGTAGTGAACTATGGTATTTTAATTGCTTACATACATGGAATTTTGCAGCAGGCTTTAGAGCCGTTCCCTCATGCTCAAACAATATTGAATGAATTAAAATAAATTATATGATAAAATAGGTAAGTTATGACAAAAAGATATGGCTTATTGAAATAAATAAGAACAAGATGGCGCAAAGGGAACGTTTAAGGGCTCTTTTGAACCTTGCGTACCTTTTGCGTCCTTAATCTTCTTAGAGTCTAGGAAGGACGAAAATAAAACAAATTTCATAAGGGAGGGGGGGAACAACTGAAAGGAACCTTGGTTAATGCAGCGGCAGTTGTCGGCGGTTCAATGATTGGTTTGTTGTTAAAGCAAAGGCTCTCACAACGATATCAGCACACATTGATGCAGGGATTAGCTTTAGCTGTTGGTCTTATTGGTTTGCAGATGGCTCTAAAAACGCAGAATATACTTATTGTAATATTGAGTGTAGTTATTGGTGGCTTAATTGGTGAGTTCTTAGCAATCGATAAGTGGTTGAAGAATCTTGGCGACTGGCTGACGTTAAAGGTGAGTAATAAATATGGTAGTGTTGGCGAGGGGTTTATTACTGGTAGCCTAGTATTCTGTGTAGGAGCAATGGCTATTGTTGGTTCTATACAAGAGGGCTTAACAGGAGATGCCAGTACTATATATGTGAAATCCATGTTGGATGCCGTTGCTGCGGCTGTCTTTGCATCGGGGATGGGTATAGGGGTAGCTTTCTCTAGTGTTAGTATTTTACTTTACCAAGGGTCTATTACCTTATTGGCAAGTAGTTTGAGTAGTATGATAGGTGATAAAATGATTCTTGAAATGTCGGCAGTTGGCGGTCTACTTATTATGGGTATTAGCTTATTAATGTTAGAAATAAAACCAATTAAAGTGGCTAACTTACTACCTGCGGTTCCGATTGCTGCTATTCTTGCTTCTTTAATAACTCTATAAAATTAAGTGTAAGTTGAAAGGTATGATGAAATGGATTATATGACGCAATTATCCAATCTAGTTATGAATAATTTACAATATGTATTATTAGGTATGACGGTAATGATCTTACTAGCATTACTTGTTTTTATTAGTATTAATATAAGACTGGCCAAAATGAATAAAAAATACCGTACAATGATGCAAGGTGTAGAAGGGGAAAATCTAGAAAAACTACTGATCTCCCACATTGGAGAAGTAAAGCAAGTTGTAAGGAAAGTAGACACCTTGTCTGAAGATTGTAAGCGGTTAGAAAGGATTTCCAAAGATTGTGTGCAGAAAGTAGGATTAGTCCGGTTTAATGCTTTTGAAGATGTGGGAAGCGATTTAAGTTTTGCCATTGCTCTTTTAGATTCTTATAATAACGGTATCGTGATTTCAAGCATTTACGGTCGAAATGAATTCCGTACTTACTCCAAGCCGATTGTATCAGGAGTGTCTTCCTATCTATTAACAGAGGAAGAAAAGCAGGCTTTAGTTGAGGCGATGAAAATAAAAAATTAGAAATGTTGCAGGAGTTTCTAGTTTAAAGGCGAATATAAAATATGTTTCAAATAACTAGTAAATTTTTCCAGAAAAGGAGAGCAGTTTTTGATTAAAAAAGAGAGTAAACCAGACAGAAGAGAGTACACTTTAATGATTGTACCCCATCAGGGACAGGCAGTACGTAGGATTAGAATACCTATTGTAAAGGTAAAATATGCTGTTTCTTTTTTGTGTTTGCTTATCGTCTTTATGATAGGAAGTTTTATTAATTATCGCTATACAGTTAATGTAGCTAATGCTGAAAAAGCGGAACTAGAGATATTGCGGCAGGATAATGGTGCGCAGAGTAAAGAACTTGAACAGTTGGCAAAGACAACTGCCAGTTTAAAGTCTGATATGGACAGATTAAATTCTTTAGATGCAGAAATAAGACGTATTGTTAACAACGAAGATACGGCAACTACATCTCGGGCAGGCTTAGTACGTCCTTCAGGCACTTACAATGGACAAGGGGGTCCAAACGCACAATTTGATATTAATAATGTTAAAAATACTGTACAAGATTTACAAGCTGCCGTCTCGGTGCGAGAACAAAGCTTACTTGAATTAAAACAGGCGTTATTGGATAAGCAATCCAGATTAGCCGTTACCCCATCTATTTGGCCGACTAGCGGCGAGGTAACATCACGTTTTGGTTGGCGTAATTCTCCTTTTGGTAACGGTGGTGACTATCATCCAGGGATTGATATTGCAAATAGTGTAGGCACACCCATTGTTGCGACTGCTGATGGTGAAGTAGTGCAAAGTGAATGGTATGGTGGTTACGGCAATATGGTACAAATTAGTCATGGAAATGGAATTTCGACTATTTATGGACATAATTCTCGGTTATTAGTACATGTTGGTCAAAGTGTCAAAAAAGGTCAAGTGATTGCTTATCTAGGTAATACGGGAGCTAGTACGGGGCCACATTGTCATTATGAGATTAGAATCAATGGTACTGCTGTTAACCCTGCTAATTTCTTAAATTAAATAAGTAATTTAGAATAAAGTGTTAAAAGAAAAAGGCAGATTAATAATACAGGAGTGTGTGCAATATGTTTGGTAGTAGTAAAAAAGCGACTAGCTACGTAGGTGAAGTTGAAACTATTATTGGTAAAGATTCCATGATGAAGGGAGCGATTACCGGTAAAGGGGCATTACGTATTGATGGACAATTTGAAGGCGATATTAATACGGCAGGAAGCATCATTATTGGTGAAAATGCTAAGGTAACCGCCCAATGTAAAGGAGTAAATGCGACGATTGCTGGTATTGTATATGGCAATATAGATATTAGTGAAAAATTAGAATTACTATCAAGCGCGCAAATCTATGGAGATATTAAAGCGGGTATATTGAGTATTGGCGAAGGAGCCATCTTTAAAGGGGCATGTGAAATGCGTCATAGTAATGACAATCCTGTCAACACCAAAAATGCAGTAAAAAAATAATGAAATTCTAGTGCCTCTGCAATATGCTGTAGGTACTTTTTTTCGTCTAAATGCTTATCCAATAGATAAGACACTCTAAGAGTTCTAAGGTGATTAAATTAGAGATAGTTTGTTACATCTTAGCTTTAAATAAAAACTGAAAATTATGCGAACAATAAAAGAATTTACGACAGGATAAGGAGGAAAAGCTACTTATGATTTTAGAAAAAGAACGGGAATTGATTGTAGCCTATGGGCAAAAGTTAATCACTCAGGGCTTAACCAAAGGAACAGGCGGTAATATTAGTATCTATAATAAAGAAGCAGGTCTTATGGCTATTAGTCCCAGTGGCTTGGATTATTTTAAAACTTCAACTAAGGATGTTGTGGTTTTGGATCTTGAGGGCAAAAAAATAGACGGAGATCGCAATCCTTCCAGTGAATATGATATGCATCGGATTTTCTATCGAGAAAGAGAGGGCATTTGTGCCGTGGTACACGCACACTCCACTTATTGTGCCATTTTAGCGGCTTTGCATTGGAATATTGAGCCTGTTCATTATTTAATAGGGTATGCAGGAAAAAATGTAAGGTGTGCACCATATAAAATTTTCGGCAGTGAAGAATTAGCCCAGGTTGCGCTGGAGTACATACAGGATCGCTATGCAGTGTTGCTTGCTAATCATGGATTGCTGGCAATTGGTGAGAATATCGAATATGCCTTTACTACTGCAGAAGAAATCGAGTTCGTTGCCCAAATTTATTACAAGGCTAAGTGTGTAGGGAATCCCGTATTGTTATCTTCTGAGGAAATGGATGATTTCTTAGAGAAATTTAAATCTTATGGGCAAAAGAAATAGAGATAAAAATGGAATAATATTCTTATCTTTGGGTTACCCTATAGCCGGAGGTGGATAAGATGCAAGGTATTATTGCTGTAGAGAAAACATTATCTGCATTAGCAGATATCCTAGAAACAAAGGGGTATGAGACAGTAGATTTAAGTGATAGCAATCTTGTGGGTATCGACGCTATCATAGTAAGTGGAACAGATATCAATCTATTAAACATTCAGGACCCACTTACAGATGTACCAGTTATTAATGCAACTGGCAAAACTTTTAATGAAATTATTGACGAATTAGGGCGAATGTAATCAGAAAAAAGTGAACGGCAAATACACAAAGGACACTATGGTATATTTCCATAGTGTCCTTTGTGTATTTGTCGTTCAATGTTCGTGAATCTTGTAAATCTTACTTAGGTCGCGGCAGGTTCATGTTATTAACACGACCTCATTAGCATTTAACCTATGCTTATAATTGCATGGACTTGCCGCTTGGCTGATAAGAAAAAGGATACGTTGGTTGCTCTTCTTATTTTGTATAGGTTCGTAAACCGTAGGAAATGGCATGGGCAATAGTATCAGCCATTTTCATAACTAAATTTAGCCGAGTACTTTGTAATACTAGATGTTCCATAAAACCGCTGACATTTACGATGCCGGTAATGTATGCATTTCCTACAGAAGGGAGGTTTTTATGCACAGCAGCACCTGGCTTTAAGGGACCTTTGCCAAGAGAGACACAACCTACATTTTCCATACGACCAAGACAAGCATCAACAGCAATGATAAAGGGATTCGTAATGTTCGTTTGTATAGAGTATATTGTATCTTTTAGGTTGGAGGCGTGGATTGGCTCATCGAGAGTACCGTAGATGTGGGGGTACGGATTAAAAGAACGCAGCTTAGTGCCAGTAAGAGGACCGAGGGAATCACCTGTAGAACGGTCTGTACCAATACATAATACAACTAGAGAATCATTGGTTGCAGTTGTTTCCTGCATAATACTACGTAAGTGAGTCGCAATATCATACATAGCAGTAGGTTGATTAATATTTAATTTCAACTCAGAGTTTAGCTTAGGAAAACGGAAAAGATTATTAAGCATTTGAGAACTCCTATCTAGCAGAATCTTAGTCCCACATATCTAGGGACTTGGCCATGAGACAGAGGAAATTGGGGAATATAGGAATATTATATGTTAATGTTTAGCTGATTATGCATCTGCTAGAAAACATGAAGTGTCTACGTTTTCTAAAGCTAGAAAAATTCACTGCTAGTGGAGTTTCTAGTAAGAAATATTTTGTATACTGAAAAACAATGCAGTACATTGTTGCCCTTGTACAATAGGTTTCTTTGCGATGAGGGTTTAGAATGTAGCAATATAAAGGAAAAGTAACACTTTTCTCCTTGAAGATTGTGCCAATTCATACTAAACAAGATGTATATTTATTCATTTATTGAAAATGAGAAATATACAATACAAGTCAAATGCGTAGGAGTTTTCTGAAAAGTCCCTTGGTCTTGATGTATATTAAGTGTATAATGTATTATTTTTTATACATATTGACAGTGAGGAGTTTCGTTTTTATAATGTAGAAGTGAAACAAAACAGTGTACTGTAATAACACAAAAGAATTTTAGGAGTGTACCTAGGGTTCCGCGCTCTCAAGCGGTCTGGTCCGAGCGGTACAGGTGCAGTTTGCACAACACCGTGGGTAAAAAAGGCCCTGCGGAAAGTCCTGGATAATTGAGGTTGAATGGTAGAGTTAATGGTCTTCTACTAAATAACCGAATTGACTATCCAGTGGTTTCCCTGGGCTTTTCTGTTGCAATGATATAAGTTGTTTTTTTCACTTTCTATCATTAAAGGTGTTGCCTGGTATACAAAGATAATTATAAGTTTGAAGCTAATAAGCTTGGTATGAAGGAGTGGGGGAAGATATGTGTAGAATTGGCGCCATTAAAAGTAAGGAGTTTTTTCATCCATCAGCAGCGCTACATTTGATGTTGCCGCAGCAGGAAGGACATGATAATTCAGGATTTGCAATGGTTATGCAAGATCTGGCGGGAGTTTTTTCAAAACACAAGGATAAACCATTATTATCTCTGGCCTGTACGCAAAAAGGAGCTAAACTAGTTGAAGATTATATGGAAGCCAATGATTTTCGCCAACTAGCAGAATGGATTCCTCGTGGTGTGAAAAATACAAAGTTGGATATTAAGGCCATGCCTTATTATATTTTTCGCAATTATGATTATCCTGAGTACTGTCGTAATGCTACGGAAGAAGCTAAAGGAGAGTTATTGGTAGATACCAGATTAGCATTAAGAGAGTTATTAGAAAAACAAGATCAAGGATATGTCTATTCTTTTTGGCCTGATGTTCTTACTTTAAAAGAAATAGGTGACCCTTGGGATATTGCTACCTATTTTAAATTATGGGATAACGATGGCGACTTAATGGCTAAAAATGTGGTTGTCCAGTGTAGACAAAATACTAATTATGATATCGTGCGCTATGCTGCTCATCCTTTTTTCTTACAGGGATATACCTTGTGCGCCAATGGAGAGAACACTTTCTATACGAAAAATAAGGAATATCAAAAATCCTTGCATCGTGGGTACATTGGTTTTGAATCTGATTCGCAAAACTTTCTTTATACCTTACATTATGTGTTGCAAGAATTAAAATGGCCTATTAAATATTATAAACATGTAATTACACCCCTGCCTTTTAATGAAATTACTCTTCGCCCTGATAGTGCGGAACTGCGGGCAATTAGGCAATCCTTAGGCTCTTTAGAAATTAATGGACCAAACACAGTGATTGCCATGTTGCCTAATGGAAATATTATGACTTGCTGTGATTCGAAGAAGTTACGTCCTGTTGTTGTGGGTGGCGATGATACCATGGTGGCTATTGCTTCAGAGGTATGTGGATTAAATGCAATTTTACCTCACCGCAATCAGGAGTTAGATGTGTATCCAAATGAACGTGAAGTAGTTATTATTAATCAAGCATTGGAGGTAGAGAGATGGAAACAGTAAAAACTCAGGATGTCACAGTAAATGATTTGCCTTGGAATATCGAATATAAACCTGAGCGCTGTACCATGTGCGGTAGCTGCGTTGCTGCCTGTACCTTTCAGGCAATAGCACCTGCTGTTGAGCGTCGCTCTGTTACCGTTTCTACTGGTCATCGTCCGGAACCAAGCCAAAAACATAGTGCTGTGCTTATCATTAAACAAAAAGATAGTATTGAACAGGCCTGTACTGGCTGTGGCATGTGTGAAAAGATATGCCCAAATCAAGCTATTAAACCAGTGAGAAATACAGACTCCCGCTTTAATTTATTAGCAAGAAAAGGCGGCTCACCTATCAAACGGGGTGGACGTACTAGTTTAAACAGCGGACGGACTTTAGACAACATTATTGTAGGGCGTATTTCTCAGATGACTGACCCTGCCTTAGATTCAGAGCGTCATACCTTTGATATCCTGGCTCCCTTTGGGCGAGTGTTAATGCCTCATGAATTACCTTTAAGTGCGGTAAATGGTACGTTGAATCTGACCGCTAAGCTGCCACCAGTAAACTGGATTTATCCTGTTATCTTCAGTGATATGTCTATTGGAGCTTTATCTACGAGAGCTTGGGAGGCTATTGCTTTAGCCACGGCTTATTTGAATGAAAAGCATAATATGCCGGTGCGCATGTCATCGGGCGAGGGCGGAATGCCTGTTAAACTTCTGGAATCAGAACAATTAAAATATATGATATTACAGATTGCTTCAGGACATTTTGGTTGGAATCGGATTGTGAAATCAATACCTAAGATGAAAGTGGACCCAGCTGGAGTATTAATTAAAATAGGTCAAGGTGCTAAACCAGGTGATGGAGGGCTTTTACCTGCGGCTAAGGTAGCTGACCATGTGCAAGCCATTCGTGGTGTACCCAAAGCAGATCTCATGTCACCTCCAAACCATCAGGGTTTATATTCCATAGAGGAATCCGTACAAAAGATGTTCTTATCCATGAATGCAGCATTTAAGTTTAGAGTTCCTGTAGCAATTAAATGCGCTGCCTCTTCCACATCTGTATCTGTATATAATAATCTGCTACGTGATCCCTATAAAATTTGTGGAGGATTTTTCCTAGATGGCATTCAAGGGGGTACAGGTGCTGCGAATGAGATATCTCTTGATCACACTGGGCATCCTGTAGTCTCGAAAACTAGAGAATGTTATTTGTCTGCTGTGAAACAGGGACGACAAGGGCAGATTCCTTTGTGGGCTGGCGGTGGTATTGGCCTTACTGGAAATGCGGCAGCTGACGCTTTTAAAGTGATTTGTTTGGGCGCCAATGGTGTATTTTTAGGCAAGATTCTCATTCAGTTACTTGGCTGTGTCGGTAATGAACATGGCAGGTGCAATGCTTGTAATACAGGAAAATGTCCGGCAGGCATTTGTACCCAAGATCCTCGCCTTGTTGAGCGGTTGGATATTGATAGAGGGGCTCAAAACATTGTGGAATATATGTTGGCTCTTGATAGCGAACTACGAAAATTAATGGCACCTATTGGCAATAGTTCGTTGCCTGTGGGGCGTTCCGATGCTTTAGTAACTACGGATCAAGCAATTGCCGAAAAATTGGCAATCCAGTATGTGTGTTAGGAGGCAAACAATATGTTTAAAATAAATAGTCTTGACGGAAATCAGCGAATGTCCACTCAAGATCTACTGCAGGTCATCAATGAGGCAGTGGCTACGGGAGAGACAGAGTTTCATATTGAGGCTTCTGGTCAACATGATATTGGCGGGCCATTGTGGCACCCTGAAGGAAAAAATCTCAGGTTTTTGGTGAAGAATCCAGGGCAACGTGTAGGGTCTATGTGTTTGGAAGGAACAGAAATTATTGTAGATGGTTCAGCTTCAGCTGATGTGGGCTGGCTCAATGCTGGTGGTAAAATTGTAGTTCGTGGCGATGCTGGTGATACGGCTGCCCATTGTGCAGCATCTGGAAATATTTACATTGGTGGCCGAGCAGGTACTCGCTCAGGGTCTCTTATGAAGCATGATCCCCTATATGCGCCACCTGAATTTTGGGTTTTAAAAAACTGCGGTAGTTTTTCCTTTGAGTTTATGTCAGGCGGTATTGCCGTTATTTGTGGTTATGATAGTGATAAATTTGAATCTGTTCTAGGTGATCGTTCTTGTGTAGGTATGGTAGGAGGGACGTTATATTTCCGGGGAAATGCTTCGGGAATTTCCAAGAAAGATGTCAAAATAAAGCCTCTTGGGGAGGAAGATGTTGTTTATCTCAGTAGTAAGATGGATGACTTCTTAACATCGATTGCCCGAGAAGAAATTAAGAATGAATTAACAAATTGGGCAGAATGGTATAAAGTAGTACCACTAAAATATGATGAACGTGCCAAGACTGCACAGACTAAAATCCTGCCTTTCCGTACAGAGGAGTGGGTAGCAAGTGGTATTTTTAGTGATGTATTGCAAGATGATTTTTCTGTAATTGGCTTAGTCACTACGGATTTATACCGGCAGCGTGTTCCAGTATGGGAAAATGCCTACTATGCATCCCCATGCGAGTTTAACTGTACAGCGTCTATTCCTTCTCAACATCGTTACAATTTATTACGTGAAGGGAAAGTAGAAGAGGCCTACAAGTTAGTATTGGAATATACTCCTTTTCCAGGTTCTGTTTGTGGTGCGGTATGTCCTAATGTTTGTATGGAAGACTGTACTCGTAAAACCTTGGATATTTCCGTACAAATTGGTGAACTTGGCACTTACTCGAAAGATGTTACACTCACTAAAACTGCTGCTAGTCAAGGTAAGAAAGTGGCTGTTGTTGGCGGTGGTGCTGCGGGCCTGACGGTAGCGTGGCAATTGGTGCGCAAGGGATATGATATAACTGTATTTGAGGCGGATAAAAAGATGGGTGGTAAGTTAGAACAGGTTATACCTCGTTCCCGACTACCGCAGCAGACACTAGCTGCAGAACTCAAACGCATTGAAGATATGGGAGTAATATTTAAACCTAATACTCCTGTGGATAAAGAAAAGTTTGCTCAAATAAGAGCAGATTATGATGCTGTAGTGGTTGCTACAGGTGGGCATAAAGGTAGAGTAATTCCTTGGCCAGGACATGAACGTATTGTCAAGGGAATTGATTTTCTCAAAGGGATCAATAAAGGCGAATCCCCTAAAGTTGGCAAGCATGTAATTGTAATTGGCTGCGGGAACTCTGGAATGGATGCAGCCGTTGGTGCTTATCAAATGGGAGCAGAGCAAGTAATCTGTATTGATGTGCAAAGACCAGCCGCTGACGAGAAAGAAATTGCCCATGTAGAAGAATTAGGTGCAACCTTGATGTGGCCAGTTATTACTAAGGAAGTAACTGCCCAGGGTATTATTACACAAAATGATGAATTTATTAAAGGCGATACTATCATTATTGCTATTGGGGAAGTTCCTGAACTTGATTTTTTGCCTGAAGAGATTGTAATCGAAAAAGGACACCTAAAGGTTAGAGAGGACTATCGCATTGCTGAAGGGGTATACACAGCAGGTGATGCCGTAAAACCAGGAAGAATGGTAGATGCCATTGGCGCAGCGCAACAAGCTGCATCGGCAGTAGAGGCTTATTTAACAGGAACTACCTATCGGGCGGAACAAAAGACTAAAATTGATAAAAATCGGCTAAGTACAGCGTACTTTAAAAAATGTCATAGTTGTGAAGTGCCCCAGGCTGATGAAGATCATTTACGCTGCATAAGCTGCGGTACTTGTCGCGATTGTCATATGTGTGAAAGATCCTGCCCGCAAAACGCCATTACTCGCATTCTTGGGGCTGATGGGAATTTTCAATATATTTCTGATTCTCATAAATGTATTGGCTGTGGTATTTGCGCTGGTATTTGTCCTTGTGGTATTTGGTCAATGCATGATAATAAACAACCGATACATGCCTAGGATAAATAAGAATAGTGTCAAAAAAGACGCATTCTTGTTCTCAATTTATATTGAGAGCAGGAATGCGTTTTGAATTGTTGGAAAAATATTCTATATAGGCAGGAATTTGGGAAAATGTGGAGTAGATACTATTATAAGTTGGATAGTTCTTTGAAGTAAGTAACTGTTAATAAGTAAAAAAGAGGGTTTGGCATGCTTAAAGGAAAGATTGATAAGAAGATCCGTATTATATTTCTGGGAAATATGATCGCTTTAGGATTTTGTTTGGCTTTAGTACTTACAAAAGGACCAGATATGCCCAATAATCAAGTAATATACTATATATTGGCAATGATGATATATGGTGTATTACTTGCGTTTCCTATTAGGAAACACAGTATTTTTGGGATGTCCTCTTTTATAGGGACAGTTACTTCGCTAGGATATTTATATTGGCATACACCGGATTTTATGGCCATGGTGTTATTTTATTTCTATGCAGCTCAGATTGGTTTACAGTATAGTCCCAAGTACTCCTTGCTAGGGGCGATGTTTGTCGCAAGTACATATTTTTCGATTAGTATGAGTCAGGTAGAATTAATAGAAAAGAATGGATTATCCATATACATGCATTCATTATTGATTATTAATATGAATGTATTAGTTCAGCACCTATCCCAACTAGAACGTCGGGCTCTTAGTCAGAGTGAGAAAATAAATCAATTATTAAGCCAGATGGAATGTTCCTATAAGATGGTAAGTAGTCTAGCGGAAAAAGATGAATTGACTACTTTATATAATTACCGATATTTCCGACAGAAGCTAAATGAAATGCGACCCAATAATATAGCAATATTACTTCTTGATGTAGATTATTTCAAAGTATTTAATGATTCCTATGGGCACCTATGTGGTGATGCAGTATTACGAGATATGGCAACAGTCTTAAAGAATAGCTTGCGGGAAAAGGATATGGTTTTCCGCTATGGTGGCGAGGAATTCGCGGTCATATTACCATGCAGCAATGAACAGGAAGTACAAACTGCAGCCTTGAGGATTTCTAATAATATAGAAGAATACTCCTTCCGTTACGGCAACGAAACATCATTACATGTTACTGTTAGTATTGGGTATGCCATAGGTAATGAAAAAATAAAAAATACAGAGGAACTGTTTAAAATTGCTGACGTAGCATTATATAATGCGAAAGATAAAGGAAGAAATTTAATTGGTTGTCCTAACGGCGAAATTTATAATCCTATTTTGACGCCATTATTGAATGTGATGTAAAATCCAGGATACTGAGATGTACTGGTCTGATGGCTTTTTGTTCAAAAGAGAGGAGGAATTTGCCTATGAAACCTAGTTCTATTACCTTAGGGATATGCCAATTAGCTGTTACTGCTGATAAAGCCTTAAATATTAGTAAAGCAGAATCAATGATTACAGCAGCAGCCAAGGCTAATTGCCAAGTTGCTATATTACCTGAAATGTTTAATTGTCCCTATCAAGCAGAATTATTCAATCAATACGCTGAATTGTATCCTGAAGGGGACACTTTTAAAATGTTGGCCCAAGTAGCGGCAAAGGAAAAAATTGCAGTAGTAGGCGGCTCTGTACCTGAAAGAGATGAACAGGGCAAGATTTACAATACCAGTTTTATTTTTGATGAAACTGGAGGTTTAGTTGGACGGCACCGAAAAATGCACTTATTTGACGTTGATATTGCAGGAGGTACTGTATTTAAAGAATCGAGCATCTTATCGCCAGGACAAGATATAACCTTAGTAAAGGTAGCGGGCTTGACTTTAGGAGTGGGAATTTGTTATGACATACGATTTCCTGAATTATCCCGCTTGATGACACTGGCAGGGGCTGATCTATTGATTTTCCCTGGTGTCTTTGGCATGACGACTGGTCCTGCACATTGGGAGTTATTAATGAGATCAAGAGCTGTTGATAATCAGGTATTTATAGTAGGAGCAGCACCTGCCAATTTTTATGAGGCGCCTTATCAGGCCTACGGACATTCCATGGTAGTTGATCCATGGGGGCGAATACTATCGGTAGCAGATGCTGAGGAAAAGATGTTTGTTGTGAAAATCGACCTTGAGGTAATCAATAAGGTGCGAGCAGAATTACCTTTATTAAAACATCGAAGAACAGATCTATATGAAGTATGTCATATATAAAGAGTCTAATAATAAAGAAATAAAGAAGGCCTGATTCAGTTGGCGTTATAGCTCCATCTGAATCAGGCCTTCTTTGTTATTAGCCAGAAAGTTAAGCTGAGCTTTGTTACTTAATGTCGCACAGGTTCATGTTATTCACGCTGTGACATTCGCATTTAATTGATCCTTATAATAACTTAAATGGCTTTTCTCTATGTCCATAAGAAAACAATGCATTCTTATGGACATAGAGGTAAAGAGAAAATTGTTTTCCCATCTTTGTAAGAAAGCCACAATGGTTACACCATAAACAAAACATATGTCTACTACGAGAGGATTCTAGTGTAAAAAGTCCTAAAAAAATGTCACAAAGGTATTGACAGTGAGAGATTAAGTAAATATAATATCCTACATAGACAAATATATTGCAGTTGTGTACTTTTGCAAAGGAATGTTTTTAAAAAATGTAAATGTGTAATGAATCTGCATTGCAAAAGTAAAAAAAAAATACTGCTATATGGGGAAGAAGTTTTAGGGAGCGGCATGTAGAGTAAAACGTTCTTGTTTCGCGCGGTAGAAGCAATGAAAGGTTAGGTTTCTATCAAATAGTAAGGTATAGGAGGAATTGTAATGTCAAAAAAAGGGTTATCATTCATAGGTTTATTAGTAACAGTAGCGATGTTTGGATTGATGTTAGCAGGATGTAGTTCCAGTCCATCTGCTGGGGATTCTAAGGAAATAAAAATTGGTGCGAACGTTGAAATGACTGGCGGTGTTGCTAATTATGGCAAGTCAGCTTTAAATGGCTTTCAATTAGCCATTAAAGAAGTGAATGCTGCAGGAGGCGTTCTTGGTAAGCAGATCAAAATAATACTGGCTGATAATAAATCAGAAGCATCTGAGGCTACTAATGCAATGACGAAATTAATTACACAAGATAAAGTTTCCCTTATCATGGGACCGATTACTAGCTCTAATGCATTGGCAGCATTGCAAGTAGCCCAAGATAATAAAATTCCGGTTATCACTCCAACTGGAACAAATGCTAAAATTACAGTGGATAATGGTAAAGTAAGACCCTATGTTTTCCGTAGCTGTTTTATTGACCCATTCCAAGGTATTGTAATGGCTAATTTTGCAACTAAAACTTTAAAAGTGAAAACAGCCGTTATTTATATTGATAACAGCTCTGATTACTCCAAGAACTTAGCAGAATCCTTTGAGGCGCAATTTGTTAAAAATGGCGGCGTTGTGATAGGCAAAGAAGCTTTCTTGCAAAAGGACCAAGATTTTAAGTCTACATTGACGAAAATAAAAGCATTGAATCCTGAGACGATTTTTATCCCTGCTTATTATGAAGAAGTAGGAAAAATTGCGAAACAAGCTCGTGAAATGGGCATTACAGCACCTTTCATTGGTACAGATGGATGGGATGATCCTAAAATAGTAGAAGTGGCTGGTGCTGCTGCATTGAATAATACGTTCTTTAGCAATCATTATTCTGCTCAAGATACGGACCCCAATATTTCAAAATTTGTGGAAGCCTATAAAAGAGAATATGGGCAAGAGCCAAATGCTTTTGCAGCTTTAGGTTATGACGCAGCATTAATGGTTGTTGATTCTATTAAAAGAGCCAATAGCGCTGAACCAGGTAAAATCAGAGAAGCCTTAGAACAGGTAAAAGATTTACAAGTGGTAACAGGCAAAATTACTTTGGATGCAAATCATGATCCAATAAAAAGTGGTGTAGTTATTGAAATGAAAGATGGTAAACAAACCTTTAAAGAAAAAATAAATCCATAATAAAATAAGAAAGGAGCCCGGCTTAGCCGGGCTCCTTTCTTATTTTATTAGATGCACAAATGGTGAATTTTGTTGCTATAAGGACTGGGCAAATCCATAGTATTAACGCTTCGACATTAGCTTCTAATCTCCGGTTTATAATAACATGAACCTATCTCTTAGGCTGAGAATAAAATATAGCGCTATCTGATTCTATTGACTCTGATAGAAGGTTCTCATCTGAAGGACTTTTTACTCGAAATACTAAACAAGAGTTCTAATAAAAAAGTATTGACAGTATAGACGAGAGTAAATATAATAGCATACATACACAAATATATCCCTGTGACGCACTAATGAATACAAAAGTACTTAAAAAAGTGTAATGTGTAACAGAAATAGGAAGGAGGCAGATAACAACTAGCTGCTTATATGAAAAAATAAACTTCATGCGAAGCATTAAATGTACAGCGTCTTTGGTCTTATATGCGGTGGGAGTAATAAAGTCTAGGTTTGAATATGAGGAGGAATAATGATGTTTAAAAAAGGCTTATCATTCACTGCCTTAGCAGTGACAGTAGCCATGTTTGGCTTAATGTTGACAGGATGTGGCTCAACTCCATCCGCGAGTGATTCCAAAGAAATAAAAATTGGCGGTAATTTTGAATTAACAGGTGGAGTTGCCAACTTTGGCAAGATGACAACTAATGGTATTCAATTAGCCTTTAAAGAGGCTAATGCATCAGGAGGAGTTCTTGGTAAACAAATTAAGTTAGTATTGGCGGATAATAAATCGGAACCATCTGAGGCAACCAATGCAATTACAAAACTAATTACCCAAGATAAAGTGCCTCTTGTTATGGGACCTGTTGCGAGCTCTAATGTATTAGCAACCTTACAGGTATCACAAGATAATAAGATTCCTGTGATTACTGCCACAGGTACTAACTCTAAGATAACTGTGGATAATGGTAAGGTAAGACCTTATGCTTTCCGTAGTTGTTTCATTGACCCATTCCAAGGAACGGTAATGGCTAATTTTGCCATTAAATCGTTAAAAGCCAAAACAGCTGTCATTTTTATTGATAATAGCTCCGATTATTCTAAAGGGCTGGCAGAATCTTTTGAGGCTCAGTTTGTTAAGAACGGTGGCGTGGTTGTAGGGAAGGAAGCTTTCTTGCAGAAGGACCAAGATTTTAAATCGACACTGACTAAAATAAAAGTGATGAATGCAGATACAATTTTTATTCCAGCTTATTATGAAGAAGTGGGTAAAATTGCCAAACAAGCTCGTGAATTGGGAATTGTTACACCTCTTATCGGTACAGATGGTTGGGATGATCCTAAGGTAGTAGAAGTGGCTGGTGCTGATGCATTGAATAATACCTATTTTAGTAATCATTACTCTTCTCAAGATACGGATCCTCGTATTGTAAAATTTGTTGAGGCCTATAAAAAAGAATATGGCCAAGAACCAAACGCTTTAGCAGCTTTAGGTTATGATGCTGGGGTAATGGTAATTGACGCCATTAAGCGCGCGAATAGCACTGAACCTGGCAAAATTAGAGATGCTTTAGAGCAAACAAAAGACTTGCAAGTTGTAACAGGCGTAATTACTCTTGATGCCAATCACGATCCTGTTAAGAGTGGTGTTGTTATTGAAATGAAAGATGGTAAGCAAACCTTTAAAGAAAAAATTAATCCTTAAATAAAAAAACTTGGCTGATGCCAAGTTTTTTTTTGAGAAGAAGGTAATTACAGCGTACTAGCAACTATAGGAATCTGAGGGAGACAAGGAATAAATTTTAAAGGTATATAATAAAATAATAGTAAATGTCTAACCCATAAAGACAAAAGCCTTAAAGTCCTCGCTGTGAGTATTGACAGTAAAGCGCAATATGTCTATAATACAGCTTGTAATAAGTACGATTATTCGCCTGGAGAGGACTTGGGTGTATTTCGGACAACAGGTACGGATTTGCTAAAAGGCAAAAATGCAAAGTTGAGGGAGAATGAGTGTTTATGAGAAAAACAGGGAAGTGGTTAGGCGTTCTTATGGCGGTTGCCATGCTAGGACTAGTTGCAGCAGGCTGTGGTAGCAAGCAAGATACAAATGTAATTAAACTTGGTGCTAACTTGGAAATGACAGGTGGTAACGCAACTTTTGGTAAATCAGCAAGCAATGGTGCTAATTTGGCCATTAAACAAGTAAATGCAAAGGGTGGCGTCTTGGGGAAACAACTTAGTTTAGTAGTTGCTGATAATAAGAGCGAAGCTGCAGAAGCTGCAAATGCGATGCAGAAATTGATTACCCAAGATAAAGTAGTAGCAGTTATTGCACCAATTGCTTCTTCTAGCGTAATTGCTGGTGCGCAAGTAAACCAAGATAATAAAGTATTAGCGATTAGCCCAACGGCTTCAAATCCTAAAGTTACAGTAGATCCTACAACGAATAAAGTCCGTGATTACATGTTTAGAGCAGCATTTATTGATCCTTTCCAAGGTTCAGTAATGGCAAATTTCGCGACTAAGACCCTGAAAGCTAAAACGGCAGCAATCTATATTGATAATTCTAGCGATTATGCTAAAGGACTGGGGCAATTTTTTAAAGAAACCTTTATTAAAAATGGTGGGCAGGTCGTGGTAGACGAAGCCTATTTAGCAAAAGATACAGACTTTAAAGCTACATTAACAAAGATCAAAGCAGCGAATGTAGATGTAGTATTTGTACCTGGTTATTATCAGGAAGTGGGCATGATCGTAAAACAGGCTCGTGAAATTGGATTAAATATGCCATTTATGGGTGGCGATGGTTGGGATTCTGCAAAATTGCCAGAAATTGCTGGAGGTCAAGCGTTAAACAATACTTTCTTTGCAAACCATTATTCACCAGATGATAATAGTCCAGCAATTAAGAGTTTTGTTGATGCATACAAAGCTGAATATAAGGAAACTCCAGATGCCTTTGCTGCATTGTCGTATGATGCAACGATGATGGTTATTGAAGCTATCAAACGTGCTAACGGTGTTGATACAGTGAAAATCAAAGAAGAATTAGCGAAGACAAAAGACTACAATGCTGTATCGGGGCAGATTACTTTAAATGAAACTCATGATGCAGTAAAGAGCGCAGTTATTATTGAAATGAAAGATGGCAAACAAACCTTTAAGGAAAAAATAAATCCTTAAAGGCTTAGTAAACTATTTTAAATGTCAATATGCTGACACTTAAAATAGTTAGCATGAAGATTAGAAGATTTCACCTGTGTTGAGGTTGGATGATGCAAGTCTATTAATACCACTAACATAGAAGTCTAGAAACCACGAAGGCACAATGCTACGCTGTGGCATTGTGCCTTCGTGGTTTTAAGATTAGATGATTTTCAACTGTCAAAGATTTGACAGATATGTCAGCTGACAGACGAAAATATTGGTGTTACTCGTTTGAATTTATGGTGTGCTTCTAAAACATGACCCTGTAATGATGCAAACAATGAGCCAAGAAGAGGGTTTATTCTAATGAAGTACGCTAAATGAGCTATCAGACCATAGATTGAGATCAAACTTGTATCTTAAGAGCATAAATGGCATGGTACTTGCATAGATATAAAGTGTAAAGTTTTCCCATCATACCTGTTAACACTTTCAAAATATAATAAAAAATATATAAAAATGTATTCTGAAAACGAGTGTTTGTTCTTTTGGAAAAGATTAAAAGCCAAATAAAATCATAAAAGTATTGACAGTGGAAGACAATGTATTTATAATTACGTATATATTATAGAAGAAAATCCACCGAGAGAAGATAAATGTAAATTCTAAAAAAAGAACAATTAATGTTAAAAGGTGGGTAAATAGACATATAACTTGTTGAGAGGCTGTTTTTAAATCTCCAGATGCTAGTCCTTACGAGCATTTGAGCGAGGCATACAAAGAGGTATGTTTAGCGAAAACGCAAAGGGGCAATAAGGTAGATGGAAATTTTGAAATAGACTCTATTAGGGTTTATCAGACATAACTATCTTAAGGAAAGATAAAGGCATGCATATGCATAGTCCTTCAAGATAAAAAAAAAATAGGAGGCGAATCATGGATTTTTCATTTACTCAGCAATTTATACAACAATTAATAAATGGTGTATCCCTTGGTAGCATTTATGCACTCATTGCTTTAGGCTACACGATGGTTTATGGAATCATTAAATTAATTAACTTTGCGCATGGCGATATTTATATGGTGGGGGCATATGTAGCTTTCTTTGCTACTACCTTCTTAAAACTATCTTTTTTCCCAGCTTTGATTGTATCCATGGCAGTGGCTGCTGCGCTAGGGATGACAATTGAAAGACTGGCTTATCGTCCCTTGAGAAAGGCACCTAAAATAGCTATCTTGATTACAGCAATTGGTGTATCTTTATTATTAGAATATGGTGGAATGTTACTTGTAACACCACAACCCCGAACATTTCCAGCCTTATTCGATACAAAGATCTTTACCTTTGGAAATATCGTAGTGAATAGCCAACAGGTTGTTATTTTGGCAATCTCTGTAGTGCTTATGATTATTTTGACCTATGTAGTACAGCGTACTAAAATTGGTAAGGCGATGCGGGCTGTTTCTTTTGATACAGATGCTGCTAAATTAATGGGGATTGATGTAGATCGTGTTATTTCGATTACCTTTGCCATTGGTTCTGCATTAGCGGCCGCTGCTGGTATGTTAGTGGGTGTATATTATAACTCGATTGATCCTTTAATGGGGATTATGCCAGGGCTTAAAGCATTCGTAGCTGCAGTACTTGGCGGTATTGGCGTAATTCCTGGAGCAATGCTTGGTGGTATTATTATGGGAGTTATTGAAGCTATGGTAAGCGGTTTTATTTCATCGACCTTCCGTGATGCTGCAGCTTTTGCCATTTTAATTATTATTTTACTAGTTAAGCCTTCCGGCTTATTGGGTAAAAATGTTCGTGAGAAAGTGTAGGTGGCAAATAATAATGGGAAACAATAAGAAGGAATTACTGTCGCTGGTGGCATGTATAGCATTTTATGCTATTGTGCAAGGCTTAATAATGTTAGATATAATTGGACCTTTTTGGGAGTTAAATTTAATTTTAATTTGTATTAATGTGATTTTAGCGGTAAGTTTAAATCTGATCAATGGTTTTACTGGTCAGTTTTCGATTGGACATGCGGGTTTTATGGCTGTCGGAGCTTACTTTGGCGCCGTGCTTACCGTTAAATTGCAACTGCCCTTTATTGTTGCTATTTTAGGCGGTGCTGCGGCAGCGGGCTTTCTAGGATTTGTAATTGGCTTGCCGACACTGAGATTAGACGGTGATTATCTTGCTATTGCTACACTGGGCTTAGGAGAAATTATCAGAATTACCATACTCAATATTCCTTATGTTGGTGGCGCATCTGGTTTTATGGGTATCCCTCGTTTTAGTAATTTTACATGGGTATTTTTTGCAACCGTCTTTACCGTATTCTTTATTAGAAACTTCATTAACTCTACCCATGGCCGTGCTTGTATTTCCATTCGTGAGAATCAGATTGCCGCCGAAGCTATGGGAATTGACACTACGAAATATAAAGTATTGGCCTTTACCATTGGAGCAGCCTTTGCCGGTATAGCAGGTACTTTGTTCTCACATTACTTTTATATTGCTCATCCAGCATCCTTTACTTTTATGAAGTCTTTTGATATTTTGACCATTGTAGTACTAGGTGGTTTAGGTAGTATCAGCGGATCCATTACTGCGGCTATATTGTTAACCTTTGTGTCTGCAGCTCTGGCTGGATATCCTGAATGGCGTATGATTATTTACTCATTAATGCTGATCGTATTAATGTTGTATCGACCACAAGGATTATTTGGTAATAAGGAAATGAGCCTTAAAATCTTTGGCCGTTTGATGGGAGGTAATAAGCGTGGCAATACTCAAGGCAACTAAACTTTCCAAAGTGTTTGGCGGACTTAAGGCCGTATCCGATTTTTCCATAGATATTGGTAAAGGTGAGTTAATTGGATTGATTGGCCCAAATGGCGCAGGGAAAACAACAGCTTTTAATTTATTAACAGGTGTATATCAGCCGACAACTGGTGAGATTGATTTTGATGATAAAAGTATTATCGGTTTTAAGCCTTATCAAATTACCCAAAAAGGGGTAGCTAGAACGTTTCAGAATATCCGTTTGTTTTCTGAACTATCCGTTTTAGATAATGTTAAGATTGCTTATCATTTCCATGTGAAGTATGGAATACTTGAATCCGTATTACGTATGGGAAGATATCATAAAGAAGAAAAAGAGATTGAAGAAAGAGCAATTAAACTATTAGAAATCTTTAAATTAGATCATAAAAAAGATGAAATTGCTAAAAACTTGCCTTATGGTGAGCAACGGCGTTTGGAGATTGCCAGAGCCTTGGCTGCTCAGCCTAAGTTGTTATTATTAGATGAACCAGCTGCCGGTATGAATCCTCAAGAAACCCAACAACTGATGCAAATGATCAAATGGATAAAAGAAGAGTTTGATTTAACGATTTTATTAATTGAACATGACATGCAATTGGTTATGAATGTATGTGAACGTATCTATGTATTAGAATATGGTAGTATAATTGCTCAAGGAACACCTGAGGAAATCAAGAATAACCCACGGGTTATTGAGGCCTACCTCGGAGAGGAGGTTGAAATTTCCGGTCTGCTAAAACCGAAGGCTGGCCAAGTAAACTTTGAGGGAAAAAATATTTCTGGCATGCCTGCTCAGGATATTGTTAAACTTAGTATTTCTCAAGTGCCGGAAGGACGAAGAGTCTTTGCTAATATGTCTGTTATGGAAAACTTAGAATTGGGTGCCTACATTCGTAATGACAAAAAAGGTATTCAGGAAGATCTGGAGAAGGTCTTTGTGAGGTTCCCTCGCTTGTCAGAACGACGTAGCCAGTTAGCTGGTACTTTATCAGGTGGTGAGCAACAGATGTTGGCCATGGGGCGTGCTTTAATGAGTCGTCCAAGGTTATTGCTGCTAGATGAACCTTCCATGGGCCTTGCGCCGCTGTTGGTAAAAGAAATTTTCTCTATTATTAAAGAAATTAATGCGAGTGGTACGACGGTATTGCTAGTTGAGCAAAATGCTCATATGGCCTTATCCATTGCTAATAGAGCCTATGTACTGGAAACAGGACGGATTATCCTCTCTGGTGATGCTAGAGAGTTGGCCGCAAGCGAAGAAATACGTAAAGCCTACTTGGGTGGTTAATCCAATGCACTAAAGATATTCATGTTGGGAAGTTATGAAAGGAAAAGAGTCAATCTAGGATTGTATGCTCATAATTTCTGACATGGAGACATCTTTAGTGCATTTTGGTTAGTAAAAATAATCAACGGAGATGATGAAAATGTTTGTAGAAAGCAGAATGACAGCTAATCCAATAACCATTAATTCCACTACAACAATTGCTGATGCATCGGAGATTATGCGTAATAATAAATTTCGCCGTCTACCAGTCGTTGATGGTGAGAAACTAATTGGTATTGTAACGGATCGGGATCTACGTGCAGTATCCGCATCGCCAGCAACCGCTCTTTCTATTTTTGAGCTGAATTACTTGTTGGCAAAAATGAAAGTCAAGGATATCATGCAAAAAGAGGTTATTACCATTAGTTCAGTTGCTACCATTGAAGAAGCGGCTATCCTAATGTACAATCATCGCATTGGCGGTTTAGTCGTAGTTGATGAGCATGGGGCAGTAGTTGGTATCATTACAGAGACAGATATCTTTAAAAGCTTTGTTGATATTATGGGCCTAGTAGATGGGAAAACTCGTCTTACACTTCATACGGCGGATAAAGTTGGCGTGCTTCACGACATTTCGGAAGTCTTTTTGGCAAGGAACATTAATATTACCAGTATGGTTAATTATGCTTTGCCTGATGGAAAAGTGGAGATGGTAATACGAGCCGATATTGCAGACACTGAAGAATTAGAGAAAGCTCTGGCTGATAAAGGGTATCCCATTAGCCATGTTGTACATATTAAATAATAGGATAGGTATAATTGCGACTTTCTCCATGAATTAGGGTTAAAGATATTTACAGCCAAATTCATGATGTGGTACTATATATATAATATGGTAGGAACAGGCGGCCGATATGGCGCAGCCGGGCGGAAAGCAGCAGGTATAACGTAAAAACCTGTGGGACCTTAGGGTACCCACAGGTTTTTTTGTTGTGCCATCATGTGGTAAGTATTTTGGGTAGGTTTTACCTGCTGGAAGTGGATGGAGTTGGTACATTTTATAAGTCTTATGAATAGGGTAAGCTATTGAAGGTTATAACAATGATTGACTGGAGTAAAAGGTAGGAGGTAGTAGTATTGGGGTATGAGGATAGTAAACTAAAGGAGCGTACTGCAAGGCTGTCCGTTATTTCTAATACGGTCCTGGTAATATTAAAATTGGTAGTAGGGTTTTATACTGGAGCAGTAAGCATTATTTCAGAAGCTGCCCATTCGGGTGTTGACTTGCTGGCATCTGTAATTGCATTTTATGCGGTGCGGAAGGCAGATACACCTCCTGATGGTAATCACGCCTATGGTCATGGTAAAGTCGAGAATTTATCAGGAGCCATTGAAGCCATATTGATCGTAGGAGCGGCTGTGTGGATTGTATATGAGGCGGGGCGTAAAATTAATGCTACTCAGGTTCCAGAGTTTCTGGAATACGGTATTGTCCTTATGCTAATTTCCATAGGTGTTAATTACTGGGTGTCCGAAAGATTATTTAAAGTAGCTAAACAAACCGATTCTCATGCTTTAGAAGCAGATGGCTTACACCTGCGGGCGGATATCTGGACGTCTATTGGAGTGCTAGTCGGATTGGTGATTATCCATTTCCTGGGTCTTGCGTGGCTTGACCCTGTGATTGCAATTGTGGTTGCTGGTGTGGTATTTAAAGCCGGCTATGGCATGACGAAAAAGAGTCTATATGAGCTAACAGATATTAGTTTACCAGAGGATGAAGAGCAGGTGATTATTGATGTGATTACAAGTCACAAAGAAGTCATTTCCTTCCATCAGCTTCGGACCCGGCGTTCTGGTAGCTGGCGTCTAATTGATATGCATCTTATTTTGTATAAAGACATGCATTTAAATAAGGCTCATGATATCTGTGACCAAATAGAGGCGGAAATCAAAGCAAAGCTAGGTCTTTGTGATGTCGTTATACATCTTGAACCGTGTGATCATCACCAAGACGTGGGGGAATGCCCTCTTAGTGAATAAAAAAACAAGCAAGAATAGTGATGTTCTTGCTTATTTTTTTATGGTAATTTCTTTGGAGGTGCTTTTTTATTGCGAAATTTGTTTAGATGCTTGCAACGCACGCGGCTTTCATTATTGGGATTTTCAGAGGATGCATCATCAACTCGGTCACTTTTGATTTCTGGTAAATCGGGATTTGGGCATTCTACTTCATTAGAGTGTGTGCGAATTGAATTGACTAGATTTACTAGAGCGACGGCCTCTACCTCTGAAATATCTGAGTTTGGCGATGGTTGTGGTTGTTTGGTAAGAGGGGGAGATGTGGAAGATTTCGGACAAATAACATCACATTTAGGCAGACAGGGCTTTCGGTGGTGGCAGCAGTCTAATATTCGTCGTAAAGCTTCCATTTCAACGACTTGTTCTGCCGTGTGAAATGGAATATCTGTAGTAGTCGATTTGTTAGCTAATAATCGGAATAAATCCACTGGAGCGCAGGAAATCTGTAGGAAATCACTGCTAAAAGCTACTTTGCAACATAATAATTCTAGGAAAATATCAATTAAAGTACCAGCGTTATCGGCACGTCTTACTGCCCGTTCAAAGACTTCAGGGCAAACCTCAGGTGTGCGATGAATTTCTTCTGATGCGCCAACTAGCAGACGATAAGAGGCCACTAGCGAAGAGAGATTAGGAATAACAGCGTTTATATCAGCCAATATCAGGTCAATAATAGGTTGAGGGCTTTCATTGGTATCTGACATGATAGTCGCCTCACTTTAGCATTGGTGCAACATTATATGCTGGAAGTAACCCAATTGCTATTCAAAAAAGGATTTTGTAATAATCACGTATAATATATATGCAGCTATGGTAAAAGAAAACTATTATCAGATTGAAAGATGAATGCTCAGGAAAGGAGCTGACATATGCAAATGTTATTTACACCAGAATTTTTATTAACTGCGGGGAATAAAATAGTGCGCCTGGTAGCTATTTTACTAGGGTCTATGCTTATATTGCGGTTGTTTGCTTTTATGGTGAATAAGGTATTTATTCCCAATGTTGGCATTAGTGCTTTTAAATTTGATGAAAAGCGTGCTAGGACCTTAGGAGGGTTACTGCAAAGCATAGTTCGATACATTATTTACTTTATTACAATTATAATGGTATTACAAGAATTCCAAATTGATACGACTTCTCTCGTTGCCGGTGCTGGAATCATAGGTTTAGCACTTGGTGTGGGCTCACAAAGTTTGATTCGGGATTTTGTAACAGGTTTTTTCATTGTATTAGAAAATCAATTTGCCGTGGGAGATTATATTGTCATCGGTGATATGGCGGGCACCGTAGAAGAAATTGGGTTACGAGTAACTAAATTGCGGGATGGTAATGGTGTGTTGCACATTATTCCCCATGGTGCAATCTCTAGGGTAAGTAATTATACAAGAGGGCATATGCAAGCAGTAGTCAATGTACCTGTGGCTTATGATGCTGATTTAGATAAAGTACTATTGTTGTTAGAGCAGGCTTGTGTTTCTATAAGCAAGGATATGGTAGAGGTACTAGAAAGGCCTCAGGTGCTAGGTGTGGTAGATCTTGGTTCTCAGGTATTAATAGTTCGTATTGTGGCTAAGACTGTGCCATTGCAGCAAGGAAAAGTGGAGAATGCTCTTCGCTATATCATTAAAAACCTATTTGCTGAGGCTCAAATTCCTCCCCCTCCTGTAGTAAACAGTTATAGAAGTAAAGAAGGTGAGTAGATGATGGTACGCTATGAAGTTGGTGATATTGTAAGAATGAAAAAAAGTCATCCTTGCGGATCGGCATTGTGGGAAATTACCCGGACTGGAATTGATTTTGGCCTAAAGTGTCAAGGGTGTGGGCGCTACGTTATGGTACCCCGGGTTAAGTTTGAGAAAGCCGTCAAAGAAATTGTAGAACACAAGAAGACAGAATAGGAGGAATTACTGTGATATATCAGTTTATTGTAGGGGGTATGACCCTATTGACAGGAATTGTACTCATCGTAATGGGAACGGATTTTGGTAGCAATATTAAGTTAACGATGGGCGTCGTGATTGGCTCTATTATGCTGTTGTTAGGTACCGCAAGGTTAAAGCATGCTATTGCTTACCGTCGAGAACACGGAAATCAATAAAGTGTCTGCTTGAAAATAGTAGAGGAATCATCTACAATAAGACATGCTGAAGTAGAAATTGTAAGTAAGGTGGAATAGATGAATGAGTACAAATTTAGAAGTGGGTATTGTCGGTTTACCGAATGTAGGTAAAAGCACGTTATTTAATGCGATTACAAAGGCGGGTGCAGAGGCTGCTAATTATCCTTTTTGCACCATAGAACCCAATGTGGGTGTAGTAGATGTTCCAGATGAACGTTTGCCTCATCTTGTAGAAATGTATAAAACGAAACGCTGCATTCCCACAGCCATGCGCTTTGTAGATATTGCAGGCCTGGTAAAAGGCGCATCCAAAGGAGAAGGGTTAGGGAATAAATTTCTAGCTCACATTCGCCAAGTAGATGCTTTGGCTCAGGTTGTACGCTGTTTTGAAGATGAGAATATTACACACGTAGAAGGGGCGTTAGATCCTTTGCGTGATATCGAAATTATTAATACGGAATTGTGTTTAGCAGATTTAGATACCTTAGAAAAGCGCATGGAGCGTGTGCAGAAACTAATCAAAACTGGCGATAAAAAAGCACCAGGTGAGATGGCAGTTCTGGTGAGAATAAAAGAACTCTTAGAGCAGGCACTGCCAGCCAGGCGTGTAGAGATGACTGACGATGAGGCTGTACTCATTAGTGACCTGAACTTGATGACGCTAAAACCAGTATTGTTTATTGCCAATGTTAGCGAAGAAGAAGTCGCCAATGCTGAGGATAATAAATATGTTAAAATGGTGAAAGAATATGCCATGGAAGAGGGCGCTGAAGTCATTGCAGTTTCAGCTAAGGTAGAATCTGAGATTGCTGAATTGCCAGCAGAAGATGCTAAAGAATTCTTAGCAGAGCTTGGTTTAGCAGAATCTGGACTGGATAAGCTGATTAAAGCTTCTTATAAACTTCTAGGATTAGTAACTTTCTTGACAGCAGGTGAGCAAGAAGTACGTGCCTGGACTATTAAGAAGGGCACTAAAGCACCTCAGGCAGGAGGAAAAATCCACTCTGATATTGAGCGCGGCTTCATTAGAGCAGAAATCGTTTCCTATAATGACCTTGTGCTGACAGGTAGTTCCAATGCAGCTCGTGAAAAAGGCTTGGTTCGGCTAGAGGGCAAGGAATATGTGATGCAAGATGGAGACGTTACTTACTTTAGATTTAATGTATAAAGAAGACTTGTTCAGGTGGAGTTAAAACGCCACCTGAATCTTAGTCGCACTTAACTCCCACTTGTAGAAGAGGGGAATCTTAAAGCGACTTGGTCATCGAATAAATTGGAAATAAAAAAACAATTTATATTGTTGCATTTCTATAGTTATTAGTGATATAATATGTCAGTCTAGGGTAGCCTAGCGGGGTTTGAAGAAATGTTTATAAATGTTTACAAACCTTCCCTGCTCCCACAAGGAGCCATAAGTCCACAGGAGGAGGTGATTTCGTGAGAAAGTACGAAGTCATGTTTATTGTTAAGCCGTTGGAAGAAGAGGCTACAAATGCGGTAATTACCAAGTTTGAAAACCTAATTAATAACAACGGTGGTCAAGTAGAGAAAATTGATCGTTGGGGCAAAAAGCGTTTGGCTTACGTAGTAAAAGACTTCACAGAAGGTTTTTACTGCTTAACTACCTTTACTGCTGTTCCAGCAACCATTCTTGAGCTTGATCGTATAATGAAGATTACTGAAGATATTTTGAAATTTATGATTACAAGAGTAGACGAATAGACCAGGGGGAATTTACACCATGAATAAGGTTATAATAGTCGGACGTTTGACTCGTGATCCGGAAGTTCGATATACACAAACTGGTAAAGCAGTAGCATCCTTTAGTGTAGCAGTTGACACCGGCTATGGTGAGAACAAGCGCGCTGATTTTATTCCTGTCGTAGTATGGGATAAACTGGCCGAAGTTTGTGGCAACAACCTTACCAAGGGTCGTCGTGTACTAGTTGAAGGACGTTTGCAAATTCGCGATTATGAGAAAGATGGACAAAAGCGGCGTGCAGCTGACGTAGTAGCTCAAAACATTGAGTTTTTAGATACGAAGCAAGCTGTAAGCGGTGGCAGTACTACTGCCAGTCCTGCAAAATCATCCGGATATGATGTCAGCTCCTTTGGTACAGAGGTCTTCCCTGAAGAGGAAATTCCATTTTAAAGGGAGGTATTATCGGTGAAACGTGAAAGAGGAAGAAAACCTAAGAAAAAGATTTGCAGTTTCTGCGTTGATAAAGTAGAAACTATCGATTATAAAGAGGTTGGTAAAATCCGTCGTTACACTACAGAACGTGGCAAAATATTGCCTCGCCGTATTTCTGGTAACTGCGCAAAACATCAACGTAACGTAACATTGGCGATTAAACGTGCACGTATTGTTGCATTATTGCCATTCACAGCAGAATAAAACAAAGGAGAGGTTATTTAACCTCTCTTTTGTTTTATTCTGGAAGAAGGAGTCATCTTACCTTCTTATCTCGGATATACTTTATTATAAAGCAGGAAACAGCCTCTTGATTTGCGAATACTATTTAGATATAGTAAAAAAGGGGGAGTGGCTGTTTTGTTTTCGAATGAGTCGGAAATTTTGCGCAAAATGCGTTTAATAGAGTGGCTTAAGGCAGAATTGATTACCCATATCGGTCAGCTATACCAAGCTATGGCGAAGAATAGTGAACAGGCTATTCGTGAGGGGTTAGCTGCTGTCGTGGTTGCTTGTTATATTTTAGGAAGACGATTAGGGATTAGTTTTGATTTACTGGATAAAGCTGTTATGGAGAAAGTAGAAGAAGATATAAAAAAAGAGCGAGAAGTGGAGAAATGGTTTGGCGATTCGAGCGAATACCAGCGCCATCTCCGTCAAAAGGGGTGAATAAATGAGACAGACGCGCTTACGACCTATGGTGGAAGGTGGAATATTATCAGGAATTGCCATACTCTTTGCTTTGATTAGTGCCTACTTACCGCTGATTGGCCCTTTTGTTAATTTAATGTGGCCTGTCCCTATTATTTTATTAGGTGTTCGTCATGGCTACAAATGGAGTATTATGGCAACCGTGGTCTCTGGTATCATGATTGCTATGTTGATGCATCCGCTGCATGCTCTTAGTGTGGTAGTTGGCTTTGGTCTAATTGGTATTGTGCTTGGTTATGCCTTTCGCATGAATTTTAGTGCCAATAAAACCATGCTATGGGGAACCGTGGCTTCTCTCATTTCTAAAGCTGCTTTATTAACTATTAGTGCCATTGTATTAGGCGTGAATCCTTTGAGCATGCAGAGCGATGTAATGGCCAACGCTGTGACGCAAGCTATAAATGTATATCGAGATTTTGGCATGGGAGAGCAGGAACTGGCTAAAATGGCTGAGTCCATGCAAACCATGATTGATTTAATGAAAGTCATCTTACCTGCTGGCTTTATTATGGCATCTGTACTGGATACTTGGTTGAATTTTCTAATTGCTAAGACTGTATTGAGAAAACTTGGCCATAATGTCCCTAATTTTCCACCCTTTAAGGAGTGGAGTTTACCCTATTACATTGTTTACCTATTTGCATTAGCCTTAGTGATGATTTATTGGGGTAATAGTAGAGAGATTAGCCTGCTCACTCAGGTTGGCATGAATCTACAAGTAATCACGAGTACACTCATTTTAGTGCAGGGGTTGGCGTTATTTAACTACTTTGCCGATAAATACAATTTGTCAAGACTGGTCAAAGGGCTTATACTGTTCTTGATATTGACAAATGGTTTTTTCGCGCAGATCTTGATAGTTGCTGGTGCAATCGATATGGTTTTGGATTATCGACATTTGCGAAGGCCTCAACCCAAGGACTAAATGCATTGAATGTTTTAGAGAGTCGCCTTCAAGGAGGGGTTGTTTATGCCACAAGGTCCGTCTTTTTGGTTTGATACGAGAATCTATCTTGCTGTTGCTACAGCATTATTAGTAGTAATTGTTTTTTATAATCCGTATGTAGCAGTACTAGGGGCAATCTTATTGATTTCTTTGTACTTATATGGACGAGAACGTCACGTAGAGCGACAGAAAGCCTTAGATAGCTATCTATATACTATGAGTCATTCCATTGAACAAGGAGCATCCTATGCATTTAAGAACTTACCTTTAGTGATGATGATCATCGACAAGGAAGGGAAGTTATACTGGCATAATGATGTGCTTTCTGATTGGCTTGAAGAGGAAATAGCTCTTGGAGAGTCAATCATGACCTTATTCCCCGAATTTCCTCTAGATAATATTTGGGGAAAGTCTGGGCGTGAAGTCTTTGTAACTGAGGACAAATATTTGCAGATTATTCATGAACCTGTAGAAGATGGCATGGCAGATGCAGATCTAACCATTGTCTATATGAGCGATATTACAGCCAGTGAGAAGGTAAGGGCAGAATGCATAGATTCTGTACCAGTTATGGCTTACATTCAAATTGATAATTATGACGATGTGTTGCAGGGATTAAGTGAGAGTCAACGTACAGCTGTGCTGGCGGAAGTAAATAAGCTTTTAGCAGAATGGGTAGCGGAGAATGAGGCCGTATTAAAGAAATATGCAGATGATATGTACCTTGCTGTTTTTAATCGGCAAAATCTAAATAAATGCTTACAGGAAAAATTTGATATTCTAGATAGAGTACGGGCCATTCATTTTGGCAATAAGATTCCGGTTACCTTAAGCATGGGAGTAGCGGCGGATGAATATTCCGTAGCTGTTCTGGGTGAACGAGCCCAGGCGGGCCTTGATTTAGCCTTAGGACGAGGTGGCGATCAGGTTGCTGTTCATGTAGGAGGTAAGCTTCAGTTCTATGGTGGTAAAGCCAAGGCTGTAGAGAAAAACACGAGAGTAAAGGCGCGGATTGTGGCTCAGGCCTTGCGGGAAATTATTGATGATGCTGACACGGTTTTTGTCATGGGCCATACCAATGAGGATTTTGATAGTTTAGGAGCTGCTATTGGTGTAGGAATCATGGCACGACATTTGGGGAAAAACCTGCGAATTGTTGTTAGTCAACCAGGGGTATCTTTAAGCAAGCTAAAGGAAATATTGGCAGATTATGAAGAATACCAAGACCTATTTATTACTTCTGCTCAGGCAGTACCCTTAATTACCCCTCAAACCTTATTATTTGTGGTAGATGTTCATCATCCAGAATTGTCTGCAGCACCAGAACTGCTAACTAAAGTGGATCGAGTAGTTGTTATTGATCATCATCGCCGCTCGGAGAAATTTATTGTCAATCCGCTATTAGTCTATTTGGAACCATCAGCATCTTCTACTTGTGAGTTGGTTACAGAGTTGTTGATGTATTTTGATGATTATTTAGAATTTAATAAAATGGATGCGACTGCCTTATATGCAGGTATTGTCGTTGATACAAAACAGTTTTCCGTGCAGAGCGGGGTACGTACTTTTGACGCAGCTGCCTATTTGCGGCGATCAGGAGCCGATCCTGCTTTAGTCCGTCAAATGTTCCGTTTAGATTTTGACACCGTAAAGTCACGAGCCGAGGTTTTGAATCAGGCAATTATGTTACCTGGTGGTGTAGTAGTAGCCGATGTTCCTCAAAATATAAAAAATGCTCAAATTGTAGCAGCACAAGTTGCTGATAATCTTCTTGGGGTGGAAGGAGTGCAAATCAGTTTTGTCTTGTTCTTCCTTGAAGATGGTGAGGGTATAGGTGTTAGTGCTCGCTCCAATGGTGCCTTCAATGTTCAAGTAATTATGGAGGAACTGGGCGGTGGCGGACACCAGACCGTAGCTGGTGCTCAGATAAGGACAGGTACGATGGAAGAAGTGAAGCGCCAGGTTATTGAACTAAGCGCAAAATATATAGAGGAGAGTGCAGAAAATGAAAGTAATTCTACAACAAGAGGTTAAAAAGTTAGGCAAAAAAGGCGATATTATAGAGGTTTCAGAAGGATATGCGCGCAATTTTTTATTGGCGCAAAAGCTAGCCATCCCAGCGACTGCTTCTAACGTTAATAACGCTAGTCAGCAAAAGGCATCAGAGGAACGCAAACAGCAAAGAGCAATTGATGAGGCAAATCTCTTAGCAGCGCAAATTTCAAAAGTTGAAGTGACCATTGGTGTAAAAATGGGCGAAGGCGGCAAACTGTTTGGTTCTGTTGCCAGTAAAGATATTGCAGATGCCTTACTTTCGCAACATAAAATCGAAATGGATAAACGAAAGATTGACTTAAAAGATGCGATAAAAGCATTAGGTACATACCCTGTATCCATTAAATTACATCCGGAAATTAGTGCTAAGATACAGGTACACATTATTGCTAAGTAGCAAGAGCATTGGTAATGTATGCTTTTGCTTCCCCTAATTGGGGATTTATAGAAAGGATCATCATAATGAAAAACTTTTTTAACAAATTTATTCCTAGACGTCCTTTGCCTAGTAAGGCAAGGGCTGATGAACAGCTAAAGCGCCAAATTACAGCCTTGTATGAAATGTATTCAGGTATTTTAGGGCCCGATAAAGTGGTGCTTAAAGCGGTTAAACTGGACGCCTTATCTTTGATGAACTCTGAAAGAGTAGGAGAGCGAGTATTGGCATTGCAAAAGTTGGTATTTGAAGATCCAACGATTGAGAAGATACCTACCTCGCAAGAGATACCGAAAATTTTAATTGATATTGAAGAAGAGGTAGCAGACTTAATGGCTCGTCGGTCTCTGGAAGATCGGTTGGAAAAGAAGATCAATGAAAAAATGGATGAACGCCATCAAGAGTATGTCAGGGAAATTAAGATGCAGGTTCTTAAAGAAGAAGAAAACAATGTTGAAAATCCCCAAACTCTGAAGAAGTATGCCATGCTAGAAGTTTTAGAGCAAAAGAAACTTACCAAGTCAGCAATGGAAATGACTCGTCCTGGTGCTTTGGATGAAATTATTGGACAAGAAAGAGCTGTAGAAGCCCTTAAGTCTAAATTGGCGTCACCCTATCCCCAACATCTTATTCTTTATGGACCACCTGGCGTTGGTAAAACAACAGCAGCCCGTCTAGTACTAGAGGCAGCGAAAAAACTAAAATTTACACCGTTTGCCCCAGAAGCTCCTTTTGTGGAGGTAGATGGAACTACCCTGCGGTGGGATTCTCGTGGCATGACAAATCCTCTTTTAGGATCAGTTCATGACCCCATCTATCAAGGAGCCAGGAGAGATTTAGCTGAAACCGGTGTTCCTGAACCAAAGACAGGCTTGGCGACAGATGCCCATGGCGGCATTCTATTTATTGATGAAATCGGTGAGATGGATGCAATGCTACAAAATAAGCTACTAAAGGTATTAGAAGACAAACGAGTATCCTTTGAATCAGCTTATTATGATCCTTCTGACCCTAATGTTCCTAAATACATTAAAAAACTTTTTGAAGATGGTGCACCTGCTGACTTTATCTTGATTGGTGCCACCACAAGAGATGCTTCTGACATTAATCCCGCTATACGATCTCGATGTGCCGAGATTTACTTTGAACCCTTAACGCCGAAGCACATAGAGGAAATTGTGTATAATGCTGCGGTAAAATTAGGAGTAACCTTAGATCCAGATGTATCTTCCTTGATTAGTGAATATACCATAGAAGGTCGTAAGGCGATTAATATCTTATCAGATGCCTATGGTTTGGCCCTATATCGGTCGGGAGAACAAGACAGCGTAGTGATTACCAATGAAGATGTGTATAAGGTGGTACAGGTGAGCCGTTTGACTCCTTTTGTAAACCTTAAAGCTGGCAACATCGGTGAAGTAGGTAAAGTGTTTGGCCTAGGTGTAGCTGGTTATCTTGGCTCTGTATTAGAAATTGAAGCTGTATCCTTTGCTGCAGGAGAAAAGGGTAAGGGACGTATGCGTTTCAATGATACTGCTGGCAGCATGGCAAAAGACTCCGTCTTTAATGCAGCGGCTGTAGTTCGAAAGATAACTGGGGAAGATTTAGCCAATTATGATGTTCATATTAATATTATTGGTGGTGGGCGGATAGATGGCCCATCAGCAGGAACAGGTATTTTGGCCGCGATTATTTCGGCAATTACTGGACGTTCAGTTAAACAAGATGTAGCAGTAACTGGCGAGATATCCATCCAGGGTAAAGTAAAAGCTGTAGGCGGTGTATTTGAAAAAGCTTATGGTGCGAAACAAGCGGGCATCACTACGATGATTATCCCCAAAGAAAATGAAAAAGATATTCCCCAGGGACACTTGGGCTTGAAAATTTGTCCTGTAGAAAATGTAGAGGAAGCGCTAGCCATTCTGCTGGAAGATAGGTCAGAAAAAAGCGCATAGCAAGATGGGGGGAGGCAAGTTTATTGTTAGATAGAATACCACCACAAAACTTGGAAGCCGAACAGGCAGTGCTTGGCGCAATGCTAATTGAACGGGAAGCAATTTCCAAAGTCGCTGAACTATTGCGCCCAGAAGATTGCTACCGAGAAGCTCATCGTTTAATATATAATGCCATGCTGGAACTTTTTAATAAAAATGATGCAGTTGATATGGTTACTGTGATTGAATTTCTACGTAAAGAGGACAAGCTGGAAGCGGCAGGGGGAATTGCTTATGTGACCTCTCTTGCCAACAGTGTTCCTACTGCTGCCAATGTTTTATATCATGCGAGAATTGTAGAAGAAAAAGCCTTATTGCGGCAATTGATTAATGCTGCAACCAATATTGCTGGCATGGGTTATGAGGGCAGCGAAGAAGTAACCAACGTATTAGATAGCGCTGAAAAAATGATTTTGTCAGTGTCCAGTCGTAAAATGGGCGGGGAGTTTACTCCTATCAAGAGTATTATTTTTGATGCCTTTAATAAGATTGAACAGCTATATGCCTCTAAAGGCAGCATCACAGGTCTTTCCACAGGATTCAAAGATTTAGATAAGCTGACATCAGGCTTGCAGCCTTCTGACCTAATTCTCATTGCTGCACGGCCTAGTATGGGTAAAACAGCCTTTGTACTGAATATTGCACAACATATAGGAATTGCTGAAAAGAAGGCAGTAGCATTCTTCAGCCTGGAAATGTCCAAAGAACAATTAGTACAACGTATGTTGTGCGCGGAATCAGCAATTGATTCTCAACGGTTACGAATCGGTGAGCTGGAAGCAAAAGATTGGACCAAGCTAGTCAGCGGGGCTGACAGATTGTCCGCAGCACCTATATTTATTGATGATACAGCGGGCATTACCGTAATGGAAATGCGATCCAAGGCCAGAAGGCTAAAAATAGAACATAATTTGAGCTTAATTATTATTGACTATTTGCAGCTTATGCAAGGCAGTGGTAAGGGCAAGGGAAGTGAAAATCGTCAGCAAGAGATCTCAGAAATCTCCCGTTCCCTTAAAGCTTTAGCCAGAGAGATCAATGTCCCTGTTATTGCTTTATCTCAGCTTAGTCGTAGCGTAGAGTCAAGGCAGGTCAAAAAGCCCATGCTGAGTGACCTTAGAGAATCTGGGTCATTAGAGCAGGATGCGGATATAGTAGCATTTTTATATCGGGATGATTATTATAATCCTGATAGTGATAAGAAGAATATTACGGAAGTTATTATTGCTAAACATCGTAATGGTCCTGTGGATACAGTTCAGTTATTTTTCCACAAACAATTTACCAAGTTTAGTGACTTATCAAAGTTACCAGGGTAGAGGAGATAAAATATATCTCCTCTTTTTTCTATGAATTATTGGAGAAAACAGCGTTTTTCTAGGCTGAGCCGAGCAATTAGCGAGTAAAACCCGAACAATGAATCAGCAAAAATAGAAAACATTCGAAAAAACATTGACACTTTAAATGCTAAGTGCTATGCTATATGAGGGAAAAAATCTAGAATAGATGCCATGCCTATGAGTGAAATTAATGATCTAGGGCAAAATAATATAACATTTATAAACAACTTATTAACAAAGTTATCCACACTTTGTGGATAACTGATTAGATAAATAATGATAGACTAGGAACTAAAGGGGAGAATGTAGATGATTAATCGTTATACCTATCCTGAAATGGGACGCATTTGGACAGAGGAAAATGAATTCCAGACAATTTTAAAAGTTGAAATTCATGCAGCTGAGATTATGGGTGAATTAGGACAAATTCCTGCGGAAGCCGTGCCTGTTATCCGTGAAAAAGCGAAGTTTTCTATGAAACGTCTGCGAGAAATAGAAGAAGAGACACATCATGATATTTTAGCCTTTTTGCAAGCTGTGGCTGAAAATGTGGGTGACGAAGCAAAATATATTCATAAGGGATTAACCTCTACAGACGTAAAAGATACTGCTCTAGGATCTATGATGAAAGAATCCTGTGAGATTATCCTTCAGGATTTAGAAGCGTTCCGCCTGGTACTAAGACGCCGAGCGGCAGAACATAAGAATACAGTTATGATTGGTCGTACTCATGGCATTCATGCTGAACCTATTACCTTAGGACTTAAGTTTG
>JARBUM010000102.1 GCA_029239675.1 Pelosinus sp.
GGTATACTAAAGGTATTCCAAAAGTATTTTATTGAATTTGAAAAGAGTGTGATCGTATGGCAAAAGTATATTACCCCGAAGCTGCAGCTATGGTACCAGCTAGTCCGCCCCATCCCCCTAATACCCAATATAGAGTATCAATAGGACTTGAAACTTGGGGTGAAGAAAACCACAGAGTAGTAAAAGTGCAGATGGTCTACAATGGGAAAATAGCTGATCGTAGACCACCATCCTATCCTGTTGGAAATGATGATTATATACGAGTGACAGAAGTGATACGAAAAATAATTAGTAAAAACTAGTAAAAGGGTTGCTTAATAGCAGCCTTTTTACTAGTTTTGGAGATAAAAATAGCACTCCCTTTAAGAGTGCCTTTATACTTTATTGGATAAGAATCTAACTTGTATCTGATGATGATAATATTCATTTACATTAATATCTAGCAATTGGCTTGCCCTGATCGCCTCTGGGGAGTTTAATCCCTTTTTTATAGCAACTTCATGAAGTTCTTCGCGTAGTCGTTCTGTTTCTTCCCATAACTTTTTAGTTATTAAGTCATTCATGCTAACGCCTCCCTCATCGTTTATATATTATTATAAGAGGGAAAGTTTGTATGTGATTTATATCATCTTAGATTCAAAGTTTTTTTGCGATAAAATATCCATTCAGTAGTTCATTAATGAAATTCCATAAGAAATGGAGGAAAGACTTTCGATTAGACGTTAAAGATAGATTTAATATAAAAACATTGATACAAAACATATCTCTGCAAAATTCATTATTACATTCCATGCAAATGACTTATAACATGCACGAGTAATTCTTATAGATGTCTCAATGACTATATGTACAAAATAAAACTCCATGTAGCCTTATAATGATTGACTTATATGCATTCTCAAGTAAGTCTAAATTATCTAGGCTCACGATATCACTTCTTTTAGCCAATTCTCTTAGGTTCGGGCATAAGAATGTATTTACCATTATATATTGCACTTTTGATATAATAAAAAGCACCCCGAAGGATGCTTTATAATAAGATGTTTTTTGTTCTTTTTGACGTACATTAATATTATCAATCATAAGTCAGAGTAGTCCTGATAAATAGTGATTACACTTGAGGCCACTTCTACCAATCTTCGTGAGATTTAGGACATTTATGATGACACTTAGGGCACTCCCACTCATGATTATTGTCATCACACTCATCGTGCTCGCACTCATGCCAATCATTATCACACTTGGAGCACTTCTGCCAATCCTTGTGACCCTTTTTATGACATTTTGGGCATTCGCACTCATGATGAAAGTCGTGATCACACTGAGGGCATTTATGACATTCTATCTCACATTCATGATGACACTTTGGACATTGGTGGTGTACCTCGATGTGGCACTTACAATCACGATCGGATTCAAAGTCGTTCATTTTTTCACCTCTCTTTAACATTATTCTATTTATAATATGTAAATTAAGTGAAAAATGGTACTCCTATTTATAATAAAAGGCGCCCCCATTGAATATCTCATAGAGTGCGCATGAGTGAGTGTTTTTAGATATGTCTACTTTTAAAGGTGCAGTTCACAAGAAACGGCTAAACGTTCTCTTTATTTACACAGTTCGTCTTTTATTTATTGTTTATTCCAAGGCTTAAACGTCTTGATTTTGTCTAGCAATCCAATCGTATTACCATCAAAGGTAATTGCTCTATCATCAAAAATAACCACTGCTGGTGGTTTTTCATCCGTCACATCATCTACTTGTATATCATATTTTTTCAGCCATGCCTTGATTGCTTCAATTCCTCCTGGTTTATAACACCTTGAAGAAACAACAACTACCCGATAGTGCTCGCGAATTTCGGTTATGGCTTCCTTAATGCCTTCTACTGGCGGATCAGGAATGATATCTGCACCTTTCCAACGACTACTATAGCTATTAATTACTCCATCAAAATCGAATATTACAGTTTGTTTACCCAATTAGATCCCCCCCTTGTTATTAATTTGCTCCAATGGAACTGATTTTATTTTCACATTATGCTTGTCTCTCCAACTTATCTTCATCCTAGCTTGTTGACCAGGAACTAGTATCTATTTTCTTCGCAGCGCAGACAATTAATCTTGCCCATGATTGCAAAATTGTTGCGATTTCAATACTCCCTTACCTTTCGTTTATTGTGTTATTGGGTAGTCATATCCACTATCAGGATATAATCGTCTTAAAAGGAGATTTTTAATTAAAACGCATTACATTATTTAAATTATTCTTACTATTTATATTTTCGCCTGCTACATTTGCTAAAGAAGAAAGCTACGAAGTTTAGAGACAAGTTATCTTTCTTTAATGATAACCTGGTATAACATACTTTACATTTAATAAAAAACTAGGGGAAAACTACTATTAGGAGGTGATTTTATGGATAAAAATGTAATGGATGGTTCATATACTCGTTATAGAATGCCCACTGAAAAAGGTTTAGCAGAGGAGCTTGCTAATGGGAACATCAAAAAAGAAGTAGCTATTAAAAGTAATACTAAAAGTAGCATTTCAGAATCCTACGTCTTAGAACATAATTCTGTAAAGTAATCTTATTGGAGGTCAGTCAAATGACTGGCCTTTTAACAGCTCTACCAACTATGCCCCCTTGTGCACAGCATCAAGTAGCACCTCACCCACCTTACTTATTTTATTTACGTTGTGTTGTTCATATTTCATAATTATCATCTACAATATCAAACAGAAATAATATACTCCTAACGATTAATTTATATTGCATCTCATTTTAATAATATTGTTAAAAATTCAATAACCTTATTGTAAATTCATATAAATGACTCAGAAAAGCTATTATCAGTTTTATGCAGGCGTTGCTTCTTAAACTACTCTTTTTAAAAAGGTCTGATAAGTCAAATATACGTTGTATAATGCTTGGGGGTAGGTGAGAGTTTGCGTATAAGTATGTAATATTAGCTGTAGCGTAGATCTAAAGGCTCTTTAAAAACTAATGGATATCCCCATTATTCTCTATTGAGGTTTAATTCATGATTTATTATCGCAGAAAAACATACCAACCAAAGGTATACTAAAGGTATTCCAAAAGTATTTTATCAAATTTGAAAAGAGTGTGAGCATATAACAAAACTATATTACCCCTAAGCAGTGGATATGGTATTAGCTAATCCGCCCCATTTCCTTAATACTCAATATAGAGTTTTAATAGAACTTGGTGTGGAGAAAATCTCATGCCTACTTCAAGATATTGATCCCCCCGCTCAACCAATTCTTATTTAGTCATTGCCATTATCGATTTCGTCCTTTATAATTTGTTAAGGTATGTTTTGAGTTGCTGTTTTGCCATTAGATAGATATATTCACCTATCCATGAGCTTCTAATAGCTTGTCCATATGTTTGTCAGCGCGTAGATCCATTAGCCTAATTTAAATTAGCGCATCTGTAAACATAACTTAAGGAGGTGATATTTATGGGGCAGAAAAAAGTAAATAAGGCTAATGATGCTTTTAGTTTGAAAAAGGCTAAAGGACAAAGCAACAAAAAAAGTAATAATAGTTTTGGTTCCAAAAACACTAATCATCCTTACCATCCTTCAACCTGAGATCAGCGCATGCTGATCCTTTTTTTAAACCTTCCATGGGTAATAAGATCATCATTCACTTTTTTACCTCCATCACAATCAGCAGTTATCCCATTCCCTACGCACAGGGTAGTCTCATAAATATGTTGTGCTTATTATCCAATACTACCCTTGCATTCTCCAAAGTTCTGTACATTGCTAACCATGCATACAATGTGTACAGGAGGAGATTGTCTTGGTTATTGAAATTATCCAAAATTCAATTTTGTTTCTTGTTGCTCCGTTAGCAACAGTCGCCCTTATATGGTTAATTTGCAGGATATTTGAAGGCCATTAGGCTCTCCCTTGGAGGGCTATTCTTTTATCTTTGATAACTATGTTTTCATCTATTTGAGTAAAATTAGGATGACCTTTTTAGTATCTCCCACCCGATTAATTTTCAGCTCCGCCATACGCTACTCTCCCAATCACACCCATGATTCAACGCTCTGATCCCCTCAAAGAACTTTGCTACTTGCCGGAGATCATCACCATTGCAGTACTAGCTACCGACTGCAATGTGTCACTAACGACAACCGTACACTGAGCGGTAATAATAACCAAAAGAATCAACCAATTCTCCACTATTACTTACATCCCTCTCTTCCTTTGTGGTCCTCTATAAGCCTTTGTTTTAACCCGCCTTTGCAATATTTATTATATCTAACGATGAATTGCTTCAAAACAGTCCTACCCCTATACTTAGCCTAAATTAAATAAGCTGTATCGCGAGTAAATTCATTGTAGGCATTGCCAGTATAGATGTCATTATATCACTTCAGTTTTTTTTGCATAAAAATAAACCCGCAGAGCAGGTTTGCAATGACTTTTATTATTAACTTGATAAATAGATTTTCTAAAGGTATACTAAAGGTATTTATCTATTAGAAATGAGTGTGAGCATATGGCAAAAGTATATTTCCCTGAAGCAGCGGCTATGGTTCCAGCTAGCCCGCCCCACCCTCCTAATACCCAGTATAGAATATCAATAGGACTTGAAACTTGGAGCGGAGAAAACCATCGAGTAGTGAAAGTTCAAATGGTTTACGATGGAAAAATAGCCAATCGTAGACCACCATCCTATCCCGTTGGAAATGATGATTATATGCGAGTAACGGAAGTAATACGAAAAATAATTAGCAGAAGTTCTTGAAAGGTACCCTTTCCTTCTCCTATATTCCTATTCTTTAAAAACAATATATCTTTGAATTTAAATAAAAAACTTAGGAAACACTAAGTTGGGAGGTGATATTTATGGGCGAAAAACATCCTGACCGTACTAATGAGTGGAATAAACAACAACAAGCATTAAAAAATATGAAGACTACAATATCATCGAAGAAAAGCAAAGATGACAAAAAAGATCATCAATAAGAGCGAAGCACAGAATTTAGATTAAATAAACTCCATTTTTTTAATTATTTTGTAGATTTCTAATCACATATTTTCAACTGAATCATATTATGTAATATAGTCCTCCTTAAATATGTTGGTTAAAATAGCACATTATTGCCCTTATTGGCTGTTCTTTTTTAGAACAGCCTTTTTCATTTTAGCTATATTCCTAAAGACATATAACTACATGTAAATACCAAGTCAATTAAATAGCGAAACTATTGAGTTTCCAATAGTATATACTAGCAATACCCCAGTAAAGAGTACAATTGGATGATTACGCCATTCATTATTATTCAAATGAATCCACCTCTTTCTTTTTATACACTTACTATATAATACGAATATGACAATTAAATGACAGCCTCATAAATTTTTGTATTTACTATTTATTCAATAACGTTTTTATTAGAGTTAGTTTATCCTTTGCTGCTTGCTCTCCTTGCCCGATACATAGCATAGCTTGTTTTGTATCTTTAAATTTTATGTCAAAAGTATTAGGGCGAATAATCACATCAGCATACTGCTCTGATTTAAGTAAAGTTACCTCTCTTCCCATTATCTCAATACATTGCATTAATATTTCTCCTACAGTCTTAATATCATAATTAGATTGGCCATCGTAACCTAAATCTACCCCAATTACTATATCAGCTCCCATATGGCGCAAAATATCAGTAGGTAAGTTATTTTTTACGGCTCCATCTACTAATGTCATACTACGATATTTTTTAGGAAAAAATATTCCTGGTATTGAAATACTGGCACGAACTGCTTCCGTTAGTGAAGTGTTGTGATAATATCTTGCATTTAAAATACCGCGACTGTCAAAAACTGGACTAGTAAAAAAAATAGTATCTGCCGAATTTAAATCAACGGCTGTAATCGCCACTGGAATTATAGTATCTCTTACTGTTTTATTCTGCCATAAATTATAAAAATATTGTTCAACCTTATCTCCTTTTATAAAACCAGTAGGCAATACTGACCAAAAACGAAACATACCACTAAACAGCCATTTCATACCATGCTTAAAGAGGTCACCTACAGTGACATTTAAGTCAATTAGCTCATCCATCTTAATATTCTGTATCATAGTCTGCATTTGCTGTGGGGTATAACCACAAGCATACATACTAGCAATGATCGCACCCGCGCTCGTCCCGCTAATCATATCAATAGGAATGTTATGTTCAATAAAAACCTTTAGCACTCCAATGTGTGCCATACCTCGAATACCACCACCACTTAAGGCAACTCCTACCTTGCATTTATGATTATTGAACTTGCGCTCAGTATTCTTATCAGTCATAACATCACCTCATATAAGCACTTACTATATGCTATGAATAATAGAGGTAATACTGTGTCTCATAATACATGAAAAACACTGCATCTTTTCTAAAAAATAGCTGTGCTTAATGAATCATTAAGCACAGCTATTTTTTAGAAATTCTTTAATGTTGTAAGATATTGAGCACCACGCAAAATAGCCTGTTCATTTATAGATAATAACGCTGGCTTTTTAACAAAGGTTTTCGCAAAAGCTGTCATCACTGATTTGGTTTGTACAGTACCAATTGCAGTAACTAAGGCGCCTAGTATTACCATATTTGCAACTCTACTATTACCTAACTCCCCAGCAATATTATTTGCGGGGATTTGATAGACCCTAATATCAGCTCTGGTAATTACATGTTCTACAAGAGAACTATTAATAACCAGCACCCCTCCTGATTGTATAGAAGGCTCAAATTTTTCAACTGAAGGAGAATTCATAGCAACTACTGCCGTGGGCTCAGAAACAATTGGTGTACCTATAGGATCATCAGATATGATAATGGAACAATTAGCAGTTCCACCACGCATTTCTGGACCATAAGAAGGAATCCATGATACTTCTTTATTTTCTAGCATTCCAGCATATGTTATTAATTGCCCCATCAGCATAATCCCTTGACCACCAAATCCAGACATTATAATTTCTTCTGTCATTTTAACACCTCTTCTGGCGTCTTAAATATGCCTAAAGGAAAATAAGGGATAAGATTTTTTTCTAACCAAGTATTTGATTCAACTGGGCTCTTTCCCCAATTCGTTGGGCAAGTTGCTAATATTTCTACCATAGTAAAACCACCGCCACTCAATTGAATCTCAAATGCTTTTTTTATAGCACCTTTCGCTTTTACCATATTACCTGGATTATTTACAGCTACACGAGCAATAAATTTGGCCCCATCTATAGTGGCAAGCATCTCACACATACGAATAGGCATACCTGCTTGTTCTGCATTTTTCCCATATGGCGAAGTGGTAGTAACTTGACTTACTAGCGTAGTGGGTGCCATTTGCCCTCCCGTCATTCCATAAATAGCATTGTTTACAAAAATAGTAGTAATTCTCTCCCCACGAACAGCAACGTGCACAATTTCACCACAACCAATAGCAGCCAAATCGCCATCTCCTTGATAAGTAAAGACTGTAGCATCAGGATGTACGCGCTTTATCCCTGTAGCTACTGCCGGTGCACGCCCATGAGATGCTTGCACCATATCCATATTAAAATAGTCATAAGCTAATACGGAGCAACCAACTGGTGCTACACCAATCGCTTTATCCTGTACATTGAGTTCATCAATAACTTCAGCTACCAATCGATGTATAATACCATGATGACACCCTGGACAATAATGGGTCACTATATCATTTAAGGATTGAGGTATAGTAAATAATTTATCCGCCAATTCACTTACCTCCTTTACCACGTAGAATTTGAAGTATTTGCTCATACACTTCTTTTGTGCTTGGTATCATGCCACCCATACGTCCATAAAAATGCACCGGTTTCATACCATTTACCGCTAATCTTACATCTTCTACCATCTGACCTGCACTAAGTTCTAAGGTTAAGAATGCATCAGTTTTTGTTGCCAATTTAGAAAGGACTTCTTCAGGAAATGGCCATAATGTAATTGGACGCAATAAACCAACCTTCATCCCTTCACTTCTTGCTTTCTCCATTGCAGAACGAGCAATACGAGAAGTGATACCATAAGCAACAAGTATAAGATCAGCGTCATCTGTATTTAGTTCTTCATATCGCACTTCTTTACTACGAATCTTATTGTATTTTTCTTGCAAGTGGATATTATGCTTTTCTAAATCCTCTGGTTTTAAATGTAGTGAATTAATAATATTAGGTTTTTTACGGCCTCTAAGACCAGTAGCAGCCCATGGTTTTGCAGGAGTATCTTTTCTATTTATCGTTAAATCTACAGGTTCCATCATTTGGCCCAATGCCCCATCTCCTAGAAGCATTACTGGATTTCGATATTCATCAGCAAGTTCAAAAGATAATATTGTGATATCCACAAGCTCTT
>JARBUM010000103.1 GCA_029239675.1 Pelosinus sp.
TGGTAATTTCGGTAATCTATTAGCAGGTTATTATGCAAAAACAATGGGGCTGCCCATTGGAAAACTAATTTGTGCATCCAATAGCAATAATGTATTAACTGAATTCCTTGATCAAGGAATTTATAATAAATTGCGTACTTTTCATAAAACCCTGTCTCCTTCTATGGATATCTTGATTTCTAGTAATTTAGAACGTTTGTTATATCATATTACAGATGGAGATACGCTACAAATCAAAAATTGGATGGAAGAACTTACGCTCAATGGACAATATGGTATAGGTGAAAAATATTTAGAAAACCTTAAAAACACTTTTTGGGCTGATTGGGTTGACGATAAAGAGACTTTAGAGAAGATCACTGGTGTATTTAAGGAGTATCAGTATGTGGCTGATCCTCATACAGCAGTAGCTTGGCAAGTGGGAGAACGATATCGTCAACAGACAGGGGATATGACTCCACAAATTATTGTATCTACAGCTAGTCCCTTTAAGTTTAATGAAAGTGTGTTAGCTGCTATTGGAGATTCGAAGAATTTAGGTAAGAAAGATGAATTTTCTATGTTGTATGAATTAGCTAAGGTAAGTGGTTGGACTGTACCACCAGCCTTAGCAGCATTGGAGAAGGCACCCGTTTGTCACAATATTATAGGTGATAAAGAGGAAATGCCTATCATTATAAAGAAGATATTAAAATAAGAATAAAAAAGATTAAGAGCATTTATCTCATGAATAAACCATTCTAAGATTCCCATTTTCTTGTGAAAATTGTTTCTCTCAGAGGAATAACAATATATGGAAAAACATATATTGCTATGGAGAAAGTAGTTTTGTCACCGATTGTAAATAATTTCATATAAAGGGGGAATATAACATGGAAGGTAGTATCATACTGAATAATGCGAGTCAGGTTCATTTGAATTTGACACCATCGGAGTTAGTTGAATTGTCCTTAGAGAGGAAAGAAGGATTATTAACTGAAAGTGGTGCTTTACGGGTATCCACAGGCAAATATACGGGGAGATCTCCTAATGACAAGTTTATAGTAGACTCGCCATTAGTACATAGTGATATAGCTTGGAGTAATAATAAACCATTTACAACAGAACAATTTGAAAAGTTATACAATCGAATGCTAGCTTATATGGAAAATCGTGAATTGTTTGTATTCGACGGATTTGCTGGTGCCGATGAGAGATATCATACAAGTGTAAGATTTATTAATGAATTTGCTTGGCAAAACTTATTTATTCATCAATTGTTGGTACGTCAAGATAAGGTTAATCAAGATTTTCATTCTGAATTTCTCATATGTTGCATGCCTGGATTTAAAGCTGTACCGCATATTGATGGGACTAACTCAGAAGCCTTTATCGTGATTAATTTTGAACGAAAAATGATTATTATTGGTGGGACTCATTATGCAGGAGAAATGAAAAAATCAATTTTTTCTGTTATGAATTATTTGCTACCTCGCCAAGGAATTTTATCAATGCACTGCTCTGCTAATATGGGGGATAATGATGAAACTGCATTGTTCTTTGGTTTGAGTGGTACAGGTAAGACGACACTATCTGCAGATCCTAAGCGGCAACTCATTGGCGATGATGAACATGGGTGGAGCGATCATGGTATCTTTAATATTGAAGGTGGCTGTTATGCGAAATGCATTGGTTTGCGCTATGAAACTGAACCGCAAATTTGGGATGCTATAAAATTTGGTGCCGTGTTAGAGAATGTTATAGTAGATGATGAAAGTAGAATGGTAGATTTCGATGATCAATCCATTACAGAAAATACTCGAGTTGCATATCCTGTGGACTTTATTCCAAACGCTCTTATTCCTGGTCTAGGTGGTCATCCTAAAACAGTAGTATTTTTAACTGCAGATGCCTTTGGAGTCTTGCCACCAATTTCTAAACTAAATAAAGAGCAAGCTATGTATCATTTCTTATCAGGTTATACTAGTAAATTAGCTGGCACAGAGCGAGGGATTACTAAGCCTGAGGCAACTTTTTCTGCTTGCTTTGGAGCACCATTCTTACCTTTATCTCCGTTGATCTACGCAAAACTTCTAGGAGAAAAACTGGAAAAACATAATACCAATGTATTTCTTATTAATACGGGATGGTCGGGTGGACCTTATGGTGTAGGTAGCCGAATGAAATTATCTTATACTAGAGCCATGGTTACAGCGGCTATTGAAGGACAGTTGGATGATGTTGTTTATGAACTTGATTCTATTTTCAATGTATATATTCCAACAGAATGCCCAGATGTACCACAAGAACTTCTTAAACCCATTAATACTTGGCAAGATAAAGACGCTTATATTATCAAGGCTAGAGAATTAGCTCAATTGTTCAATAAGAATATCTTAAAATTCGGTCATGCGATACCAGCAGAGGTCATTAATGCTGGACCTAATATTTGAAGACATACGTGTGGTGGTCTAAAGTCATGACTTTAGACCACCCTTTTATAGTAAGAGAATTATAAGTCTTAGATGAGTCTTGCTGCTTTTACTCGTGCCAGCTCCATGTGATTAACACCTATAATGACATGAACCTGTCTCTAGTTTTAGAACAAAAAGACGCAATACTTTTTTCTTTATAAGATAGGTAGTGTTTGTTGAAGGTTTAGTACAGGGGCAAATAAGTCGCCCATTCTCTGGACCCTTTCCAAGACTTGGTCAGTAGTGAAGGAGAGTAGTGCGGGATCTTGTTGTAGATAGCCCTTCTCTACTTCTTCCCAAGTTACAGGCGTAGATACGGTAGGGAATTTTTTTGCTCTTAGGGAATATACACAAATCGTTGTTTTGTGATTATCGTTTTGACTCCAGTCTATTAAAATTTTGCCTTTACGCAATACTTTTTTCATTTTAGATACGATAAGTGAAGGCTTGTGCTGTTCCAATAGTTGCGCGAGGGTATGAGCGAATTCTTTTGTTTGGGTATAGGTTGCCATAGGTGTGTTAAGAGGGATATAAACTTGCAAGCCTTTTGAGCCAGAAGTCTTAGGAAAACTCTTAATATTCCTTTCCATTAAAAATCGTTGTAGCATAAGAGCAACTTCAGCGCAATGGACGATAGTAGCTGGATGACCAGGATCTAGATCAAAAACTAATATGTTAGGGCGCAATATATCTTCTGAGAGGGAAAGTGAAGTGTGAAGCTCAATAGCTGCTAGATTGACTGCCCAAATAAGGGAGGGGAGGTCTTGTGCTAAACAGAAATGAATACTTCGTTTTTTACTCTCGCTCCAAACAGGAACGGTAGATAACCAGTTTGGGCGAAAGGCAGGACACTCTTTTTGATAAAAAAACTTTGCTGTTGCACCATTAGGATAACGTTTGAGAGTAAGTGGCCTTCCTGTAAGGTGAGGCAGTAAAAAAGGGGCAATACGAATGTAATAGTCGATGACTTGTGCTTTAGTAAAATCTGTTGCTGTATAAAAGACTTTATCTAAATTTGAAAGAGTTAAATTCACGTTGTCTATTTGTATTACCGTATTATTGGGCATTTGCTTTTTTCCTCCTGCTTTTAGTAGGAGTTTTCTTTTTTAAGGCTGACAGACTGGCTTCTAATGCCGCCATTAGGTCAACTACTTTTCCACTTTGTTCGGCAATCGGTTGTTGAGTAATGACTTGACCTTCGGCTTTGTTTTCAATCATTGATAATAATTTTTCTCTATATTCATTGTGATATTTTTCAGGAGTAAAGTTACTTGAAAGTGATTCTATTAATTGTAATGCAATACTGAGCTCTCGCTCATTTGGTTGATGGTCTGCGGTTGGGAGATCTTCTAAGTCTTTCAGAGGAATAATTTCATCCGAGAAAAACATAGTAGATAAGGTGATCGCTTTATCAGTTGGACGAATTGCAGCAATATATTGTTTATTCCGTAGGACAAAGCTGGCAATTGCTGTTTTCTGTGATTGCTTCATTGCAATGAGTAAGAGGGAGTAGGCTTTTTCCATGCCTTTATCAGGAGTGAGATAATAGGAATGTTCAAAATAGATCGGATCAATTTCCTCTAAATCAACAAAGTCTGCAATTTCAATTCGACGGGTGCTTTTGGGGTAGATATTTTCTATTTCTTCTGGTGAGATGGTAACATACTGTTCAGGTGATATCTCAAAACCTTTAATAATTTCTTCTTTAGGTACTTCGATGCCATCGCTACTACAAACACGCTTAAGTTTAATACGACAACCATCACTTTTGCGTAGCTGATGAAATGGCAACGTTTTCTTTTTAACAGCATTAAACAGTTTGATAGGTATATTGACTAATCCAAAGCTAATAGTGCCGCTCCACATTGGTCTAGGCATGTAGTGCACTTCCTTTTTTAAAGTAATCTTTAGTAAGATCTGCTGTTTAGATTTCTCGTATTACGTCATGCGCAAGCTTATCATCACGTAGTCCTTTAAATGATGGATGACGAAGGGTACTATTCGGTGTCCACTCGGTGAATTCAAATTCGCCTACTAGCTCTGGCTCTACAAATATAGCGGCATTTGGAAAAGGGATTGCAACAAAGGGACTTGTAGATCGTTGTAGGGGAGTAAGTATGGTTAGCAGCTTATGGAGAACATCCTTTGTAAACCCTGTACCTACTTTTCCAGCATAGAGGAAGTGTTGCTCTTTGTTTACTTTTTTAGCTTGTTGCCGTGTTATATCATAATAACCTAGTAATAAGGAACCAATTCCTCCAGAGCGTTGCCCTTTACCTGGTAACCAACCACCAATCACTAATTCTTGACGGTGCTGATTTTTTATTTTCAGCCAATCTCCACTGCGTTTTCCGGGAGTATAGCTACTAGTTAGGCGTTTAGCGACAATGCCCTCTAGTCCTAAGGCAGAGACTGCAGTTAATATTTCTTTACCGCTACCTTGCTGAAAGGCAGGAGTTTGCCAATTTGCACCTGCTAGATTTAAGTTCTCTAGTATATGTCGGCGCTCTGTATACGGAAGATCTACTAGAGACTTTTGGTTTAAATGCAGAATATCAAAAATAATATAGGTTATAGGTATTTCTATCATTTTATTTTTGATGATGGTAGGAGAGTTAAGGCCCATGCGGCGTTGCAATAGGGAGAAGGAAGGTTGTCCCTTTTTATCGAAGGCAATAATTTCTCCATCGAGTATTACTTGTTGCTCAAGTAGGCTTTCTCGTAATTGCTGAAGTTCTGGATATTGACTTGTAATATCTTTTAGATTGCGACTAGCTATGGTGATTTGATCTGCTGTAGAATACAGTATTGCCCGAAGCCCATCCCATTTGATTTCAAAACTGTATTGATCATCATCAAGGGGGAGCTTCGCAAGTTTAGCTAACATGGGCTTGATAAGTTTCATAAGATTTACCTCTAAGCAATAGTATTTTTACATAATTGGTTAGTTATACTCTTAACATAAAAAAATGGTATGTGTGCTTTTGCTTTCAGACTAAGCGACAGGTTCATGCTATTATAAGCGTAGATTAAATTCCAATAGCGAAGCGTTGATAACATGGACCTGGCGCGGACTAAAATCAACTAGATTTATCTCTAATGCATTATAAATGCTGATGTAATAAGAAAAGACTGGATATCCAGTCTTTTCTTATAGTTTATTCTGCTAATAATTTTTCTATTTCATCCAGCATAGTGGAGAAATTATTTAAGGTAATTTCAATTGGTTTTGATGAAGACATGTCAACGCCAGCTTGCTTTAAAATAGTAAGGGAATAATCTGATCCACCGCTTTTTAGAAAATTTATATATTTTTCTTGAGCAGGTTGACCTTCCTTTAAAATTTTATCAGCTAAGGTAGTCGCAGCAGAGTATCCTGTGACATATTGGTAAACATAAAATTCTGAATAAAAATGTGGAATTCTTGCCCACTCTACATCTAGTTCTTTATCAACGATGATATCCGGACCATAGTAGGCTACATTAAGATCATGCCATAATTTATCGAGGACATCTGCTGTGAGAGTTTCGCCTTCTTCAGCTATTTCATAAAGAATCTTTTCAAATTCAGCAAACATTGTTTGACGATATACGGTAGCTCTCACTTGTTCTAAGTACTGATTAATCAGATATAGCTTTATTTTTTTATCCGAAGTAGTATTAAGCATGTGGTGCAACAGTAGTATTTCATTTGTGGTAGAGGCAACTTCGGCACAAAATATCGTATAAGCTGAAGTTGCATATGGCTGGTTTTCTTGACTATAGTAACTGTGAATAGCATGCCCCATTTCATGTGCTAATGTGGATACATCATCATAACGATTGTTATAATTTAACAATACAAAAGGGTGTGTGCCATAATTACCCCAGGAATAGGCACCTGCTTGTTTTCCTTTGTTTTCATACACATCAATCCAGCCAGAGGTTAAACCTTTATCTAAAATGTTAGCATATTCTGGACCTAAAGGCTTAAGACCAGTACAAACTAGTTTGAGCCCCTCCTCATAAGGGAGTGGGAGTTTGACATCTTTAACGAGCGGAGCATATAAATCATACATATGAATTTCCGTTAAATTTAGGAACTTTTTTTTGAGAGCTACATAGCGATGCAAAGGCGCTAGGTTCTTGCGAACCGTTGCAATCAGATTGTCATATACTTCTGTTGGTACATTGTCACCTTTTAACGCGGATTCCAACGTAGAAGCATAACTACGAGTTTTAGCATAAAAGATGTTTGATTTCACATTTCCACTTAAAGTAGAGGCAAAGGTGTTGCGATACTGGTTGTATGTGTTAAATAAATGATTAAAGGCTTCTTTACGAACTTTTCGGTTACTTGAGCGGATAAAGAGACTATAACGTCCTTCACTTAATTGGACCAATTGGCCTTCTTCATCAATAGTTTGGGGAAAATCCATATCTGCATGTGCCAACATATTAAAGGTATTTTCTGATGCCTGTGTAACGTCTGAGACTCTAGATAAAATGGCTTCTTCGGCGGGTGATAATACATGTTTTTTTTGCCTTGCAAGATTATCAAAGTAGAAGCTATATTCTTTTAAGCCCTCTTCTTGCTGGCGAAATGTAGTTAATGTTGTATCAGGCAACGCTAAAATCTCAGGTTCAATAAAGGCTGTCGCTGCGCCTGCTTCTGCTAATAAGGATTCTAATTTGCCAGTCATCGCTTGGTATTTGGTATCGGCAGTATTTTCATCTCTATGCATGCGAGCAAAAGCGTATAAGCTACCACCCATCATGCCGATATTATCTCGTTCTTTAAGACAAGCTAATAAATCTTGGGAAGAGTTTTTCAGTTTGCCAGCATATTGTGTGATTTCTTCCAGGCTACTTTTTAAAGTATCAAAATCTTGCTGCCAAAGTTCATCATTCGCATAAATGTCGTCTAAATGCCACTTATATTGGTCTGGTATTTCATTACGAGGAGGAACATGGGAGCTTTCCCCAGCAGTGCCCTCATCGGTACTACTGTATTTTATTCGATTAAGAGACAGCGGAAGGACTTGTTGTATTTTAAACATGGATACACTCCTTTGTATAATGTAGATATAGTTGTATATATTAGCAAGATAGTTTAAGATTCCTGTATAGCATATGGAAAAATGTTTTTCTTATACTTTGAAGTAATTTACAATACCTTGGAAAATGCTGCCCGCTATTTTGGATCGACCATCAATACTCGATAATAGTACTTCTTCTTCTGGATTTGAAATAAAGGCTACTTCAACTAGGATAGCTGCCATTTTGGTATATCGGATAACGTAAAAACTGGCAAATCGGGATGAATGGTCTTTAGTACCCAATTCTGTGACTAAATTCTTTTGTACAAAAGCAGCTAGTTTGGCTGATTGTGGATCACCATAGTGAAATGTAGTTGTGCCCATAGCTGTATTGCTGGTAAAGGAATCATTGTGTATACTGATGAAGATATCAGCATTTGAATCTCTTGCGATTTCTACCCGTGCGGCTAGTTCTTCACTAGTTGAAGAATCAGGCAAAGACACATTGCGGTCAGTTTCCCGGGTTAGTACTACTGTTGCTCCATTACTTTCTAGAATATCTCGTAAGAGTAATGCTATTGCTAATGTATTATCCTTTTCCATCGATCCTGACGGACCGATGGCACCTGTGTCACTTCCTCCGTGACCAGCATCAAGACAGATGATTTTGCCCAATAAACGTTGACTTTCTGGCTCTTCGATTACTGGAGCTGGGCGGTCTAAGGAGTTAGGAATTACATAGTTAGGGGAATAAATATAGACTAACTCATTGGCTGTGTCATAAGTGATTCGCCAATGAAGCGTTTGTGACATAGCTTTTAGTGTCATTAACAAGTCTCTACTAACTCGGACATTAACAGGTACTTTTTGTCCATCTATGACTATCCGCATTATGGCACCTTCCTTTAAAGGTTACTTTTATTTTATAGTAGGTGGTGAATACTAAGAAAAGGAGAGAAGGCAAGGTGAATCCATAAGTAGGAAATTTTAATATTTGAATATATATGGAGTGATTGTGTAGTGAAAGTAGTTTTATCAACGTTGAATGCTAAGTATATTCATTCATCATTAGCTTTAAAATATTTAAAAACGGCTTGTAATAAAAGCAATATAGTAGGTTCTGATATTGTGCTGAAGGAATATACCATTAATAATGATTTGCTTGTTATATTGAGTGATATTTATAGTGAAAAACCTGATATCGTTGGGTTGTCATGTTATATATGGAATATAGATATGACTTTAAAATTAGCTGGGCTGCTCAAGAAGGTATTGCCGGAAGTTGTTATTGTCTTGGGGGGGCCAGAAGTATCTTATGATCCTTTCGATGTGATGAAAACAAATAGCTTTATCGATTATGTAGTTCAGGGAGAAGGAGAAGACACGCTTAAAGCTTTATTGACGGCACTAGCCTCTAATACACCGATTCATAATATTGAAGGTTTGTCATTTAGGCAAAAGGAAGAAATTGTTGTAGGCACGCCACAAATTATCGCAAATGTAAATACGATACTATTCCCTTATTGTGAAAGTGACATGGAGAAGCTGAAAGATAAAATCATTTATTATGAAAGCGCCCGTGGATGTCCTTTCTCTTGTCAGTACTGTCTATCAAGCGCTACCTCTGGTGTACGTTTCTTTAGCTTGGAGCGAGTGTATAAGGAATTAGAGTTCTTTATTAGACATGATGTAAGACAAGTGAAGTTTGTTGACAGAACCTTTAATGCTAGCAAAGAACACTATTTGCCTATATTACGTTTTTTGGCAAAGCAAGATTGTCGTACTAATTTTCATTTTGAAATTGCTGTTGATATTTTAGATAATGAAGTATTAGATTTCTTGGAGGAAGTGCCCGTGGGGAGATTTCAATTTGAGATTGGTATTCAATCTACTTATGAACCTACCCTTAACAAAATTTCTCGACATAATAATTGGCCCAAAATAGTTGAACATGTAACTCGGATTGTTTCTAACCAGAATATCCATGTACATCTAGATTTAATTGTAGGATTACCTTATGAAAGCTATTCTCAGTTTGGACAGTCTTTTAATGATGTATATCAACTTCAACCTCATATGCTGCAAATTGGTTTTTTAAAAATGTTAAAAGGGGCTGGGCTTCGTAATATTGCAGAACAATGTGGTTATGTTTTTCTGGATGAAGCACCCTATGAAGTATTAAGTAATAATTATTTAACTTATGGAGACGTGAGGAAGCTCAAAATACTAGAAGAAGTATTTAATCAAGTGTATAACACAGGGCGATTTAAATATACTTTAGAATTTTTAATAAGATTGCGTGGTGGCAATGCTTTTGAATTTTATCATGACCTATCTACCTATTGGGAAGAAAAGTATTTACACTTAGTTTCTCATAGCAGCAAATCAATCTATAAATACTTATATGATTTTTGTTGCATCTATCATGAGAAAGAGATAAGCACCTGCCAGGAGTTTTTAAAGTTTGATGCACTTATGAGTGAGAAGGGAGCAGTCCAGCCAGAGTTTTTATCATGGAATCAAGAGGAATGGATAGAAGAAAAAAACGAATTTTGGCGTGACCAAGATGTAGTACGTAACTACATCCCAAACTATACTTTTACCACATGGCGGGATCTTAAAAAGAAATATCGGGTTGAGGTTTTTTCAGTCGATATCATTAAATATATAGGGCAGCCAGATAAAATTGTGAATCAGGCAACACCCATCCTCTTTTCTTACGGTCAAGATACTACGATTTATCAACCCATTGCAGGTTGTGACTTTAAGAAATCTGAAGGGCGGGAAAAGTATGCGTTATAATGTTTACTCAGAGTACCTTCGTCAGCGTTATGGTGAGAAGGTTTATAAATTACCTGTTAGTTTACCTGTTACTTGTCCTAATCGTGATGGAAGCTGCGGGCAGGGCGGATGCGTGTTCTGTGGGGAAATTGGTGCTGGATATGAGAACTTACCTGCGTCTATGACTGTAGAAATGCAAATTGCAGCAAATCGAGTTCATATTGCTGCTAAATATAAGGCGAAAAAGTTTATTCCTTATTTTCAGAATTTTAGTAATACCTATTTACCGATTCATCAGCTTGAAGAATATATTCATGAGGCCTGTCAGGAAGATGTGGTGAGCGTTGCATTAGCAACTCGTCCCGATTGTGTAAATGATCAATATTTAGAGATGTTAGCACAGATTGGCCAGTCAAGAAAGATTGATATTAGTATTGAATTAGGACTTCAAACCGTAAACTATCATTCTTTAAGGAAAGTAAATAGAGGACATACTTTGGCGGAATTTCTGGATGCAACCTTACGTATCAAGAAGTATAATCTTGAAGTGTGTGCTCATATCATATTGAATTTACCTTGGGATGATGAATTGGACGTAGTTGAAAGCGCCAAAATATTATCGGCTATGGGAGTACATCAAGTAAAGCTCCATGCGCTATATATTGTTAAAGGTACGACAATGGCTGATTGGTATCAAAAAGGTGAAATAAATCTAATCGAAAAAGATGAGTATGTGGAAAGGGTAGTAACCTTTCTAGAATATTTACACTCTGATATAGCTGTACAACGCTTAATCGGTCGTGCTCCGGAAAAGAATACACTATTTACTAATTGGCAGACTGGTTGGTGGAAAATCCGCGACGATATTGAAAAGACTCTAGTGGAACGTGATACTTGGCAAGGAAAGTGCTGTAATTACCTCAATGGTAGTGCTGTGCAAAAATTTCTTTAAAAATATCTAAATTATTCCTTTACAAGAAAAGAGTTCATTGATACAATAAATTTTGTGATTTTAAAAATAGAGGTGTAAGTTAAATACATGGAAAAACTAGAGTTGTTATCTCGTATTGGTAAATTGTCTTCAGTGCTACATAGTGATGATTTAGCTAAATACAATTTAGCTAATGAAAGCATAGCTGAAATGAAGCGGGTATTAGATGAATTGAGTGAGACCTATATTATTACATATTGCTAATCTTATAAGAATGTATTGAAAAGTATACAATTGGCGAGAAGTTATTATCGTTGGATTTGTAACATTCAAGTCTAATGAATAATAACTTTCGCCATTATTTTTTTAATATGAAAAATATGCTACTGGTTGATGATGCAAGCAACTAAGAGTTCTGCCTTCATTGAGGGCTCGGTACTAGCTCAATAATCTAGCCTATAAATTGATTTACAAAAAAAGTTGACAAGTTGAAAGTAGTTATGTTACTATATAGAAGTTGCTTACGGGCGACAATGAACATTCCTAAAACAGTATAATAAAATTTTAGCGAATGATTATGTGTTCCTTGAAAACTAAACAATGTAAGTAAGGTTAAAATAAGCCAGATGTGCGGTACTCGTTTGAGTACAAACAAAGTTGGTCAGCGCAAGCTGAACTAACACAAACTAGTTTTTTAAAGAGCCATCAAGGTTCTCTAATATAATTTATTGGAGAGTTTGATCCTGGCTCAGGACGAAC
>JARBUM010000104.1 GCA_029239675.1 Pelosinus sp.
GGCTTGAACAAAGTGAAAGCCAGCGTCTTTAGGCGCTGGCAAGTAATAGAGGCTTATAGCCTCAGTGCAAACCACCCGTTAGACGGGTGGTGCTGATTTCGGACGGTTCAAAGTTACATTATTTATTTTTTATGTCCATCGACCATTCATATTCTTTGCGAGCAAACTTTTTTCATCTTCACGAAATTCCTCTATACCGCCTTCTAGGTGTGTTTCGGTATACTGGATAGGATTTTCAACTGATCCGGAACGTTTCAGTTCTTGGAATAATTTTAATCGATCCTCGCCAGATAGTTTTTGAACAAATTTATTGATCTCTGTCCATTCATCTATGTGATTTTCAGCCATATTGTACCTCCTTCGAATGTTAGCCTTACATTTAGTATGTCCTGGTATCTATAATTTAAAAATGATTTCTACTTATATCGAAAAACCGCCTACACATGTAAGCGGCCTCGATTCGTTATATTTATTTTACAATACCATATTATCACGGCAGAAATCCTACGTCAATTTCCTCTTTGTCGCATTGCTAAAAGCCTGTCAGCCCCGAATATTAAAGCACTTAGCATCTCTGAACTCTCGCGGTTGTCTCGATAATAGTTTCTTCTGTCAATATTTTCGGCTTCACATATGTCGGCAATTTTAACTTTTTCCAAAATAATTAGCATGTAAGATTCTATATCGTCTCGCATCCTCTGCTTTACCTGAAGTATCACAATCAATTTTATACAGTTTTAACATTGCTTCCACATGAGCCATGATAGTCATAGTCCTTATCGTGCTGCTCTTAATGGATTCAATATATTCTTCTTTAGTGCATTCACCTAAAGATTCTAATATCTCCACTGGCTTTTCAGTAGATTCTGTGGAGCTCCTACTATAAACAGCCTTCTCGCAATATTTTTTTAAGGATATATAATGTATGCGTATTCCACAATCTAGTGGTATATTGCGTTTTTTTCTGTTCCTTATATTTTTTATCCCAAGCCTCTAAAGCTGCCCTTGCTTCACCTGCTATTTTTGCAATCTCTTCTCTATTCATATTATCACTTTTCCCCCTTACCCACACTCTCTCCTGTCATAAAGCAGGAATTGACATTTTTTAGTGAATATTTTATTTAATTACAAATACTATAAAAAATGGAGTTTTTAACCTGGTAAAAATTTTTTTAGTTACTCTTATAGCAATTATTTCTATCTTTGGACTTCCATTCTCTAGTCATGCAAGTAATATAACCGGTGATTTGGTTATGTCAATCGATTCCGTATGTGATGTAAGCATCGGGAATAATCTAGAATTGCTTCGTCAAGCGTTTACGAATGAACCTTACACTCAACAATAGTATCCAAGGTATAAAGCCGATGAAAGAATGAAACAACACTTAATGTATACTCATAAGTTAAATGATGCTGAAGTCGAATATGATATCAATAGAGCTTTATTTATTGATGCTACGCCAGATGGAACTATAAATAAAATATAGACTGACTTATCGCAGTAATGGCCTTTACTATAGGGACATGTTGAAATACTTAATTAAAGACGCAAATAGTAACTTCGGAACAGCAAAAGATTCAACAGGGTTAATCGATTGGCAAACAGAAGAGTATAAAACATGGAAGGTCGGAGCTAGGAAGCTTTCGATAGTAACATACCAGACAAGTGATAAATATCATCCCTTTGTAATCGAAATCATACGTTCCTAATTTCGAGCTATTATACTTAAAGTGTATTAATAGCTACTTTTGTACGTCTTTTTGTCGCGTGTGAACCATTTCTCACCTCCTTTCCAGATACAAATCTCTGAGCTAATTGCTCTACATAGGAATCCCATTGCTTTTTGTCGAATACTTACTTTAAAGAGGTGAAAATATGTTTAAAACTAAAAACCCAGGAAAGAACATTAAAGAAGTTTTACGAAAACTTGGCAATAGATACACTATTAAAACAATTGACTTTGAAAATTGTATTTATCTTATGCTTGATAATGGTTATTTTTTTGAAGTAAGCGGCCTAGACAACGCGAAAAAATCATTTGATGCTACTATCTACATTTGGGGCAATACTGAAGGATCAAAAACAGTAGAAACAATTTCTAATATTGATTCTCTTGACATGCTGAAAGAATGCCTAGAAGATGCAGAGGGGAAATATTTAAAGCTTTAAAGTTTAGTTGGACAGTAGATACGAATGGTTTACCTTCCCGTCACTATTACTAGTAGTGGCGGTTTTTTACGTTCAGTCATTTTATTTCTCACCCCTTTGCATACAAATCAGTAAATTTTCTGCATTTTAGCAGCCAGCCACGACTTACGACATTTTTTGGGAACTGCCAGTTCAAGTAATGCTTGATTTCTCCCTAGGTTTACGCCGTGAAGAAATATTCGGCTTAAAATGGCAAGAGATCAACTTTGATAAATGCACTATGACAATCGCTCTGGCTTCCGTGTACGTCCCTAAAAACGGAATTGTGATAAAAGATACCAAAACTGATAATTCTTATCGTACGCTCTTATTACCGCCAGACATAGTAGCAATGCTTCAAGAATGGCGAGATGAAGTCAAGGCTACTGCAAAGCGAAGAGCCAAAAGAAATAAGGTTGTTATACTGGATGATCCTGTGGGCCCTGATAAATGGATATTTAGTCAGCCAGATGGTCATACGGTTGGTCATCCCCACGCCTTTAATAACTTTTTGAAGCGGTTCTGTGCAGATCATAAGCTTCCCCTCATTAGCCCTCATTCATTTAGGCATTTAAGTGGCGGTTATCTATTAAAGTCTGGGTTAGACATCGCTACAATTAGTGCTAAACTCGGTCATAGTGATAAATCCTTCACGATGAAGACCTATATCCATGAATTACAATCAATCAGCAGAACAACACTCGGCTTATGTTATGCAAAGTATTTTAAACAGCTTAAAACCAGAAATAAAAAGAAGACAGGCCAATTAAGGTCTGTCCTTTTCACATATACATTATTTAATTTTGTCCATTTAAAATGTTCTAGGGGACAACTCAGGGGATAGCTTTACATAAATAAAGGGCTCGCATTTCTGCGAACCCTTGAATTTACTGTGTTTTGCTGGTCGGAGCGGCGAGATTCGAACTCACGGCCTCTACCACCCCAAGGTCTCGTCAAGCAGTATAATAAGCAGTAGTAATTTACCTTAAAAGATCTAAAACATATCTTTTTCAATCCCTATGGCTGGAATTTTTATAAATCATTTAACGTTACCTTTATGTTTCTAGAAGTCCTTATCTATATCATTTTTTCTTGATTTAATCCATTGAATGAATCTTTTTTATCTACTCGTTTTGAAGTACCAATGCTAAAGCACGGTATCCCTCCAAATTTAGGATTAAGTTGGAATAACTCATAAACACGCCTTCTAGATATATTCAGATAATCTGAAATATGTTTAGCTGTGAGAATTTCAGGTAGATTATTAATTACCATACCAGATTCCATTGTGTTACTGCTTTGTTCTTTTTCTTGTTCTACTTCTACAGTAACTACAGTATTAGTCTGGTCTCGAAGTTGGATTTTTGATAATACTGCTTTTGCAACTAGCGCTAGAATATCAACAACGTCTTCTAATAAATATGATGCCCCTTTGTATTTAACTTCAATTTTATTATTAATCATCTTATCACCCCTGCTATATTATAAAAAGACTATAGCACAATGAGTAACATTTTTAAGGAAAATTCAAATCTTTTTCCTAATTAAAACTTTCCTTCATTATAATAGGCGAATTTTAATAAGTACTTGCCCAGCCCTTGCGCTGGGCTTTTTCTTGTAACATTTACTAGCTCAGAACAACCACTATTTATGATATAATAACAATTATTATGTAAACTACGTTATTATAGAAAGGACGTGGGGAAATTGAAAACAGTGTGGAAAGGTATGTTGTCTTTTGGCCTTGTAAATGTGCCTGTCTCGCTCACTAAAGCTACTCGCTCCAAAACAATTTCCTTTAATCAGTTAAGAAAGTCTGACTTTAGCAGAATACAATATAAAAAAGTGGCTTCGGACGGTACAGAAGTGCCGGCGTCTGAAATAGTTAAGGGTTACAAATTATCCGAAGATCGTTATGTAATTATCTCTGATTCAGACTTAGAGGCTATCAGCCCAAAAGCAAGCAGACAAATTGAAATATCCGACTTTGTGAAGCTTGAGGAAATTGACAATCGTTATTATGATAGTTCTTACTATTTGATGCCCGATCAAGGGGCTGGAAAGGCTTACTCGTTACTACTCAAAGCTATGGCCGAGGCGAATGTGGTCGGAATTGCTAAATTTGTCTTAAGAAATAAAGAATACCTTGCTGCGATTCGCCCGACAGAGCAAGTTATTACACTTTCGACAATGTTATTTGCTGACGAGATCGTTTCTACTAAAGAATTAGAAAATGATTTACCTTCAAATATTGAACTGTCAGAAAAAGAATTGAATATGGCTAAAACGTTAATAGATTCATTGATCACTAAATTTGATGCATCTAAGTATGAAAATGAGTATCACAAACAAGTCCTACAAATGATTGATACCAAGGCAGGAAATGACCAAATTGTTGCAACCCCTATCAACACAGCACCTTACTTTGTAGATTTGATGGCAGCACTGGAAGCTAGTATGTCTGCTATCAAAAAGAATGAAACCAAGAAGAAATCACCTCGCAAGACTAAGCAAAAATCAGCATAAAGAAACTCCCTAAATGTCTAGGGAGTTTTTCTTATTTTCGTTCCATGAACCATTTGCCCATATCATCATATAAATGAACCTGCTTGCCCATGATCTTACAGGTATATCGCATGCCAACACCCCCACCTTTTAAAGATGCAGCTTGTCGTACATCAATGAGGCGATCCACTTCAAAGACTCTGCCGTCTTCCCACTTGATTGATAATGGTCTGACATTGCCGTGTATGTCATGTTGCGCTATTACTTCCACGAACACCTTAAATTGATTCATCTTCCAAACCTCCACGAACGAACATACGTTTGTGTAAATTATAGGATTTTTAGAAGTTAAAATCAAGTAACAGTTCTTGGAAGAAGCCATCTGCCTAGTAAAACGTCATAAACATATTATTTAATCTATAACTGACTAAGATCATTATAATGCATAACATAATCACAAAATGCTCGACCTAATGGAGTAAAAAGATCTCTTATTAATATTGAATGGGTCGCAAGACCGTCATTTACACTTTTTACAAATCCTTTATTAAATAATGACTGGTGAATCCTAGTAACAATCTCGGTATATTCCAAACCTGATTCTTCAATTAGCTGTTTTATAAATCCAGCCTGAGAATTAACGGATGTTCCTTCGAGACGATACATCGCAAATAAAACTAATACTTCTCCTGATGTTAATTCCCTTGCCATTTGCATAAATTGCAATGGTAAAGGGCTATCTCTATCATTTATATCCTCAGTTGCAGTAACAATATAAATTTTTCTTAGAAGTTCAAGCCTATTAGGATCAGGAAGATTCTCTTCCAGATTTCGTAGCAGTTCAATAAAACACATTAGATTTTGCTCTGAAATAATATAATCCTCTTTAATTTTACCAGCTAGTATATAATTATTAACTTCTTTTTGTAGGTTCCCTAGAAATTTATCAGAAAACATTCCTTGTACCACATGCCCCACTGATTTAAAAATTTCAGTCCGTTTGGAGCTTGCTAAACCAGTAAAAAATTGAGCAGTTACCAATAAATTATCTTTGTAGTATTGCGCAACTTTATTTCGTTGTTCTTGACTTACTAACTCGCTACCATCCATTAACAAACCTCCTTATCTTGGACACTTCATATTTACACCTTCTAGCAGTATTCATTGAATTCCTGTGTACATATATAAAAAAACCGCCTCAATTGGCGTAAAAAAGAAAAATAGCCACCCGAAGGTGACTACTTTCCCAGCCATTGTGCTGATTAATTTTTTATAGATAAAAGAGATAGTTAATAAAAGTAACCGCTAATGCAACCTTAAAAATAACCGGATTGTGAAAATAAAAATAAACCATTATTGTTAAAGTAGCCCCTAAGATAATCCCTCTAAAGTCATCATTATTCATTGTCTTTACTCCTTTCTGTAGATAGTATTATGTATTTCTACAAAAACAGAGTAAACGATTAAATTACTAAAAAAATATCATTTTTGTCAAAGTTTCAGAAAAACACCTAAATATAAAATAAAAAGCCCCGCCCTACCAATTTAGTCAGAACCCCAAAAGTGGGACGTGATGAAAAAAGACCTTGTTTATGTCGTAAGGAACTGCTCCCGAAATTTAATCGGGGGCAGTTTATTTAGTTTTAATTGCAAGCGTTCATTGTTATAATAATAAATGTATTCTTCCACTATCTCAATGATTTGTTCGTTGGTCGCGTTTAAATTTTGAGAATAGAAGGCTTCTGTCTTCAAATGTGAGAAGAAGGATTCAATGAGAACATTATCATAGCATACTCCCACGTGGGACATGCTCTGGATAATGTTCTTTTCTTTTACAAACTCTTGGAACCTTGGGGAAGTATATAATCCGCCTTGATCAGAATGAAGGATGACTCCGTCTATATCCCGGTCTTTAATAGCTCTATTTACCGTTTCGAATGCGAGTTCCAAATTAGGGGATGGACCTGTTACACTACTGATGACTTCATTATTAAATCCATCTATAATGGCTGATAGATACAAGTTGGATTCCCCATCGATGATTGTTGAAACATCGGTATACCATTTTTTATTGGGTGCATCTGCCTTAAATTGTCGTTGGATTAAGTCAGCTTTCTTCACAATCTCACTTGGCTTGTAGTGAAAGAATTTTTTTCGACGGATTTTAGCTTGAAGATTATTTTCTGCCATAATACGCCTTACCCGCTTATGGTTGATGTTTAGCTGATATTCTGTTTTTAGTTCTTCCGTAACCTGCCTATATCCATAGCGTCTCTTGTGTTTAGTGCAAATCGCTTTAATATTCTCTAATAGTTTACCCTCATCTTCATCTTCAGGTTTGTTTTTCCAGCGATAATAATTACTTTTGGGGATCTCAAGAAAAGTCAACAGGGTATTTACCCTTAAGTGATTCTATAATTTCTACGAATTGTTTTTTCGTTATTTTCTTAAGATCCCATTTAACTTTCCCAAAAGTTCATTATGCATTTCAAGCTGCTTGATTCTAAGGTTCAGACGTTCAACTTCTGATAATTCCTCAATCCCCTTATTATACGTATATTGCTTTCCTACAGGCTGCTGAAAACGATGGGTTTCACCATTTAGATACCATTTCATCCATGTTTTTATTTGTGTATCATTCTTAATTCCCAAAACCTTCTTGATCTCAGGTTTACTGTGACCAGCTAGTTTCATGTTGATAGCTTTCCATTTCACTTCAGTTGGGTAATGTACTCGTCTTCCCACAAAAAAACACCTCTCATGTAATATAGTTTTACTATACGACATAAGAGGTGTTTTTTCTTTTGTGTCCCATTTCATGGGTTCAGACTAATTAAGGTAAGACGGGGCTTTTTTAACGACTCAACAAATATCCCCCTGTAGCAGTTCCAACTATCCATCCGATACGTTCCTTCTTGCGGGAGGACTTTTCTTTATCTAATTCTTTTTTATGCACTAAAGCTTGTTTTTCTAACTCTTGGTTCGCAATCAGCCGCGCCTGGGCATTAGCCATATCAGTTACATCTATTTTGGTGGTTGAAGACGTAGAAAATCTAAGCTCCCCATTCTCGCCTATCTTAACATCTGGCTGACCAGATACGTTAGGTACCTCAACCTCTTGACCGTTTACTATAGCAATAACCTTGCCTTGACGCTCTACGAATTGGAGGATAGCTCCCTCTTGGCTTGGTGCTTGTACGGCTACCTCTCTGATCGTTTCCGTCTTGGTATTTATAACTTGCTGTGGCAACGTGACAACAGATTGCGTATTCGTTTTCTGTGCTTGATCAATGATGTGCTGCTTCCACTGCTGGTATTCTTGCCTGCCCCAAAACAAAAGAGCTAGTACAACGACTATCCCCAAGAAATATTTCCAATTATTTGCGATAAACGACTTGCTTGTATCTAGATTAATCATCTTTATAAACCTCCTACATAATCAGTAATACCTCGCGCAATAGCTCTAGCATACCGATCTTGCCAAGTTGGATTTGCTAATAAGGCTGTTTCTTCTTCGTTAGAGATGAATGCGGTCTCAACTAAGCAGGCAGGTGCGTCTGTATACATAAGTACATAAAACTTACTTTCTTTGTCTGGATCACCATCACTGTAATCAGCTCGTCCTGCCCGATCCGGAAACTCACTTGCAATATGGTTAAATATTTTAGTTGCTAGAATATCCCCCTGAGTCTGCCCTTGCGAAGTCCAAACTTCGTACCCTTGCGCAGATGAACTACCAGCACTATTGCAGTGCAGACTAACAAATAAGTCAGCTCCCCAAGAGTTTGATAAGTTAGTGCGATAACTTAAGTCGTCAGTTTCTGGCTGCTCATCCCGGGTCCTGGTCAACAAAACTTCATATCCTACTGCTTGTAGGTACCGCTGGACCATAAACGCCATTGATAAGACAACATCGGATTCTCGCAATCCTGTAAAGGGCGACACTGCCCCTGGATCTGTCAGCCACCCTGCATGGCCTGGATCAATGCAAATTCTCATATAAATACCTCCAAAATTATTTTTGTTTAAACCTATCTAATAAAACCATCAATCTGCTACGAAAAAAATCAAGCAGACCATTGGCCTGCTCAACTCCTGCGTCTCTTAAATTTTCTAGTACGCTGATAGCTTCCGTTGCTGCTAAGTACACCCAAACGACTTTCAGCATTAGAGGTACCTCACCGCTGACAGTTAAAACTTTGTCAATATTTACGGCCATGAAAGTTAGTACAATATATACGATAATCTTGCCGGCAAAGCGGTGTTTCATAGCGTCAGAATTGATATAGCCACTTTGAATTGCACCAGGTATGTTGACTATGCAGGAAAACAGATCATGCTCTCTGCTGCAGTCTTTTAAATAGGTATAACTCAGTGCAATCCAACGTGTAATTAGGTCTACGAATACCAGCATTACAAAGGCAATTAATGCGCTCCCATGTACGCTGGTTACAGTACTTACCACCAATGCCACCACGATTTTAAATAGCCAGGCATCAGCCAGGCTCTGTCCTGCTTTTGTAATTGCTTTTAATAAATTTTCTATATCCAACTACCCCACCCCCATAAAAAATAGAGCCTCAATTGGCTCTTACTTAGCAATCAGTCTCTCAGCAACTACTTCTTGATATTCTGCTGGAATTGCTTCAATTTCTAATCTACTAGCCTTGACCAGATACACATAACCTTTTATCTTCCATTCAATTAACATTACTGCCATGTTAATTTCCTCCTTTCAATGCTTCTAGTTCAGCGGATATCGCAAACAAAGCTTCCCACATATCAGCAGTGTCCTGATCAATAGACGGTGTTATTATTACAGGCGGTTGTTCAGGAGACATATATTCAACTAACTTTTTAGTTTCGATATCTATTTTGCGAGTAGCTTGATTTTGCATCCAGTCCACATGCTCTGCTTCCGTAATTGCTATGTAAGGTGTAGGTATCGCAGATAAATCCAGGACTGTTCCTGTCTGCACAGTTCCTATTTCTTGCGTGATAGTTTTCATAATTGGTAGATCATCTTCGCCTATAACATTATTGCCACTTTCGTCAACTTCTGGTATTTCCGTGATAATTGGCTCAGTGTTGTACACGGGTACTTCTTTACCGTGTATGGCCGAATGATACGGTGCGCCAATAATTAAACCCGTAGTTTCGTCATAATGTAAGTAATACATTTTCATTCCTCCTTTAAGTCCCGACTACATGGTAATGGATAACACATGCTGAGCCGCTGCCTTGACCAGTTGTAAATGTATCCCAATTATAATCAAATTTTGCTGTGGTTATATTAATAGCTCTAAACACATAACCATTAGGGACACCTTTCTCGTTTTGTACGGCGATACATGTTTTTATAGTTGATAGCGTAATTGGATAAGTAACTGTACCAGCAGTGTTTATTACTGCTGCAGCAGTGCCAAATATCTCTATATCCCCGTTACTCCATTTGCGCCAGTTATAACCTGTGCCTGTGCCAGATGCTGTTATGTAGGTTGTTTGGTCGGTAGTGGCTATTTGTTTCCATGGCGACCATGTGCCACTGTTGCATGCCCTAGTATAGACAAGACCATCAACAGCATAATAGGTTTGTTGTACAACTATGCTAGTCCTAGCTATGACAAGCAGATGGGCATTTATATTTGCCCCAGTGGGGTAATTCGTCATGCTGCCGCCATTGACATAGAAAAAACCTGTAGTGAGCATAGTATTAAGGTCTGCATTAAGATATTGAGTTGTTGTTGTTCCTAATCCATACGGTGTAATTAAATCGGTAGTGGCTATTTGTTTCCAATTCGACCATACGCCATTTACACATTGCCTGATTTGCATATCATTCATGATATTGGTCATCCATATTTGCTTTATAGTAGCTGCTGCAGACTCCACCATAACAATCAGGTGACCATATGTATATGGTTTATTTCCTGTTGCCCCACTTTTGACATAGTAAAACCCAGTTTTCCAATCTGTTGTGTCTATATTCCCTGTATATTCGTTAGCGGTAGTGCCTAATCCATAGCCTGCAGGGGCTACTAAATCCGTTGTAGCGATTTGCTTCCATGTTGACCAATCACTCCCGGAATTTACAGTGTGCCGATGATACAGCAATGTTTTGCCACTTTCAAACCGTACCAGCATTTGCGACGTAAATAAACTTCCTCCTGTAACAATTACACCATATTGAAAGCTATCTGCAAGCGGTCCATTTGTTGGTGTAGGGGCTATATACATGCCAGAAAGAACCAACGTATTTAAATCGTAACCACTGGAGAGAGGTGTTAATCTCTCTCCTACACCATACCCTTTCGGCGCTGCTCCTATTTGTGCAGGAGTAAGATTAATATCTGCGCTACCATCAAAAGGCACTGTATTTATTTTTCTTGCAGTAGCCAACTTCGTGGCAGTAGCCGCATTACCTGTAATATCTGCAGGCAGCTTACTATTTGCATCAAGTTTTAATAACTTATTTGCACCTGGTGTCGATACGATTAAATCAGATAATGCCTGCAGGGTTGTTGCTGGTGCTGTATACCATGCACTTTTACCTGT
>JARBUM010000105.1 GCA_029239675.1 Pelosinus sp.
GGATCATCTGTAGTACTTACAGGAATTGCGACTTTAAATAATGCGAAAGTAGATATGCCTGCTGATCCTACGGTAAATTGGTTTGTTGATTATAATTATAATAATATTGATGAAGCAACAGGTAAACCAGTAGGTACACTTCGTATCCCGGCATTCCTTGTTCATAATGGTTTGAGAGTTGACTCTCGTGCAATTTTAACTGATAGTCTTACTTACATAAAAAATGAATTGAAGAATTTATTTAAGAAATATCCTAAAGTAGCTGGTCTTGAGCATATTAACGGCGAAGAAATTGAAGATATTATATTTACCTCTGGTACTGAATTAGAGTTCTGGGTGAAGACACCTGTTGAAAAAGCTGAAGTAGCTGAGTTGTCAACCTCCCAAACGATGCAAGAACAATATTGGCAACGTACTCGTGGTTCTGTGCGCACAGCATTAGAACAAACGATTGTAATGCTTGATAACTATGGCCTAAAAACGGAAATGGGTCATAAAGAAGTTGGCGGAATTAAAGCTACTATTGATGAAGCTGGAAATCTGACTCATGTTTGCGAACAATTAGAAATTGACTGGCGCTTTGCTGATGCATTGCAAGCTGCAGATAATGAATTACAAGCTCGTATTGTAGTAAAAGAAGTATTTAGAGCAAATGGACTTGAAGTTACCTTTAAAGCGAAACCAATTATTGGTGTAGCTGGTAATGGTGAACATACTCATGTAGGCTTTGCTGCTAAGATGAAATCAGGCAAACTGGTTAATCTCTTTGCTCCTACAAATATGAAAGAAGACTTCATGAGTGCCGTTGGTTATGGATCCCTTATGGGCTTATTGAAAAATTATGAAGCGATCAACCCATTTATTACGTCTACTAACGATGCGTTAAATCGTCTAAAACCAGGTTTTGAAGCACCGGTTTGTATCGTAACTTCTCTTGGACATACTCCAGAGATCCCTTCCCGTAATCGGACGATTTTAGCTGGGCTTGTGCGTGATATTAACAATCCGTTAGCGACTCGTTTTGAAGTTCGTGCGGCGAATCCATATACCAATACTTACATTGCTTTATCAGCAATCTATTTGAGTATGCTTGATGGAGTTAAGGCCATTGTTGAATCAGGAAAAAATACAAAAGAAATACTGGCTGAGTTATCGAAAGAAGCAGGGACTCCTGGTTTTTATTTAGAAACCGATCGTGCTTATCGTAGTGAACATGATGTATTTGAAGATTACACAGAAGAAGAGCGGAATCGCTTATTCGGTAAACCTCCAGCAACTGTGTGGGAAAACATGGAGAACCTGAAGAAATTCCCTACAAAAACAGCAATCATTAGGACTGGCAATATTTTGCGCCAAGAAATTTTAGATGCTTTTGTAGCGGGTGCATTAATTCGTTGGTCAACGGAATTGTTGAAGAGAATTATTCCTGAGAATCTTGCTCTTGTCAAAGCAGCTAAAGCTTTACATGACGCTGACAGTGCAGTAGACTATGATCTGTACCTATGGGATAAGGTAAATGCTTTACGTTTAGAATTGGCTAAGGATACAGTTGCTCAAAAGTCCATCTTTACACGAATTAATGATGCTATTGCAGCAATTGATTATGATACTGCGTCTGCACTTCAAATTGAAATGTATGGCAAAGTAGAAGAATTGAAAGTTGCATACGCAAAATACAAACGTAACATCATTTAATAAGCATGTATAACAAAACTCCCCTTATCATAAGATAAGGGGAGTTTTTATTTGCAATCATTTATCATAAATATTGTTTTACAACAGCCATTACTGTATCATAATCTGGTTGATCGCCAATATTGGCAACATACTCTACATGGCGTACAACATCATCTTTATCAATGACTACAGTTCCGCGGGATAAGAGACGTAGCTCCTCAATAACAAAGCCATATTTTAGTCCGAAATCAAGCTCTCTATGATCAGATACTGTTTTTATATTAGCGATACCTTGGGCTGCGCAATATTTCTTCAATGCAAAGGGTAAGTCAACACTAATTGACAAAACCGTTAAGCCCTCAATTTTTGCAGCCTCTTCATTAAACCAGCGAGTTTGGATATCGCAAACGGATGTGTCGATTGATGGTACAATGCTAATTACCCGTACCTGTCCTTTTGTATCGCTAAGTGAAAGAGGAGAAAGATCAGGATTTAGCACCTTAAAATCAGGAGCTTTATCACCGACTCTAATTTCAGTCCCGATTAATGTTACAGGATTACCGCCGAATTTTACAACATCATTACGTTTAGTCATGTGGGATACCTCCTTGGTAAAATATAACTTTATAATGATATGGTAACATGTGTAATAGAGTTTGTAAATAATAACTATTATTAAATAGTTTAAAATTGTATTATAAGTCAAAAATGAAAATCTGATATTTATTGTAGTTTTGCAGGAGTTTGATTGAAATTGTTGAAAGAATAAATATATTGTAATAATGTATCTTACTTGAGGGGGTAAACAAATGGATGTAAAATTATTTAGTGATCTAGAAGGATTACGAATTGCTATGGCAATAGAAGAACGAGGACGTGATTTTTATCAGCAAGCTTTTGAAATAGCAAAAGAAGATGCACATAAGGATTTATTCTGTATGTTGAAAAACGAGGAAATCATTCATTTTGAGACATTCACCAAAATTTTTAATAAAGTAAATGAAAATAAAGAGGCGTCGTCAGATGAATATCTCTTTGATGCAGAAACTTCCCGCTATCTTACCGTATTAGCAGACGGGCATATATTCCCAACAGCAGACAATGCTAAGGTTAAGATTGCTGAAGTGACAACAATTTCAGAAATTTTGCAGATGGCTATTCAAGCAGAAAAAGATTCTATCTTATTCTATGATGAATTAGCAAGTAAATCAAAATTTGAAGATGCCAAGAAAATTTTTACAACATTAAAAGCAGAAGAGCAAACTCATGTTGTTAAATTACGCAAAATATTAGATTCTTTGATTTAGTAAAATCATTTAGAAGTCGCGGTATAGTCCGCGGCTTTTTATTTTTCTTTTCTAGTAATAAGTCTCAAAATACTATTGCAATTCAGCAGGAAATAGTTTGAATTTATGGAAGTATAGTTGTAATAAGTTAGTGCTTAACAATTTATAATATTTCTTCATATTATGTAATAAAATATGAAGGAGGCTTCTACTATGCACGAAGAGCGAGAATGTAAAGTGCAAAATGAAGTGCAGATTATTTGTCCTAATTGTGGTGTGATGATTCAATTGCCAATGTGTAAGGCAGTAAATAGCGAAGAGATCCTTTGCCAACATTGCCAAAAGAAATTCAAATTTAGAGAATACAGCTAATGAAAAATTTATATGGGGGGGTTAAGTGATGGCGAAAGGAATGGGAAAACGTGCTCATCACCGGCAGGATATGAGGAAATTGAATAGAACTGCACTTACCATAGGCGGTGTAGCTGGAGGCGTTTGCTTATTGGCGGTTATCATTTCTCTTCTGTATAAATAATTATAAATGCCTAAAGTATTATATTAATTGAATAAAATAACATTAAAAAAGAAATAGTTTATAAAAAAATATACAATTAAAGAAGGAAAACTCCTCTATATAGCTAAATTATAATAATGATTTGATACTATTTGCTGTTTATAAGGAGGATTCATGGTGGAAGCTAAGAAAGATTTGTTAGAAAAAGGTGCTGTGTTACAGCGAGATAAGAAAACCTACGCAATTGCACCTCATATACCTGGTGGTATTATATTTGATGTGAATATATTACGTAAGATTGCTGATGTGGCTGAGAAGTATGGAGCTCAGGCCGTTAAATTAACAAGTGCACAACGTATTGCCATTGTTGGTATTGAAGAAGATAAAATTGATGAAGTGTGGGAAGAATTGGGCATGGATAAAGGGCACGCAGTAGGTTTATGTGTGCGTAGTGTGAAAATTTGTCCAGCCACTCATTTTTGCAAACGTGCGCAACAAGATGCAGTATCCATAGGCCTAGAACTTGATAAGAGATATCATGGAATGCAATTGCCATCTAAGTTTAAGATGGGTGTTTCTGGCTGTTTGAATTCCTGTAGTGAATCAGCAGTGAAAGACTTAGGGCTAATTGGCACACCAAAAGGGTTTACCCTTCTAATTGGTGGTAGTGCTGGTGTAAAAGCACGCATTGCAGATGTTCTACAAGAAAATGTACCTGCAGAATCGGTGTTGGATCTAGTTGACAAAGTTGTTCTGTATTATAAAGAAAATGCTAAGACTTATGAACGTATGGGCAATATGATTCAGCGATTAGGTCTTGAAAAAGTAAAACAAGATATATTGGGATAATCTTTAATAAAACGTCTGAATTCAGGCGTTTTATTTTTTACTATGTCAGAGAGTGAGTTTAAGATGAATTTTTATTGCTTTAAATTCGCGCTAGGTTCATGTCAGTAATGCTACGACAAATAACATGAACCTGCCTTTTAGTCGGTGATAAAAAGGACGCGTAGCGTTTTTCTTATAAACTTGAGGAGCGTGACACATGACTTAAGCTTAGCGGCTATATTTTCTAATTTGGGAAACAGATGGAATTATTGTTAAAATCGGGTTATACTGTTTATATAAAATGATAAGGTTCATAAGGGGGCGGTGCTAATGAACAGAGATAATGAATGGGTAATAAACGAAATAGAGAAAATTGCCTGTTTTGGTAAGGGACCACGGGGCATAACGCGCTTAGCCTTTACACAAACAGCCGCACAAGCACAGGATTATGTAAAAAATCTGATGGAAGAGGCTGGTCTTTCGGTAACTATTGACCCAATAGGAAATATAATTGGTCGATTAGAAGGACAAGATAAGACCTTGCCAGCAGTAATTACGGGGTCACATCTAGATACAGTACCTGAGGGTGGCAAATATGATGGCGTGCTTGGTGTAATTGGTGGATTAGTAGCTATAAGTCGTATAAAAGATAGAGGGGGATTCACTCATCCTCTAGAGTTGATTATTTTTGCTTGTGAAGAATCAAGTCGTTTTGGCTTTGCGACAATAGGCAGCAAAGCTATGACTGGTTTAGCAAACCTTGATGAATGGAGTAAGACTAAAGACCAAGAGGGACTTAGTTTTACGGAAGTAATGGCTCAGAATCATCTTGATGTAAAGGCTTTTGCTCAAGGGGTAAGATGTAAAGAAGAAATGAAGGCCTTTATTGAACTTCATATCGAACAGGGACGGGTTTTAGAGAAAGATGGTAAGACTATTGGTATTGTAGAAGCAATTGCTGCACCTACGCGGCTTAAAATTAGGGTTGAAGGAGTGGCAGCTCATTCTGGCTCAACCCCTATGGAAGAACGGCAGGATGCCCTCGTTAGTGCATCAATGATTGTACTAGCGATACAGGAAATTGGTTTAGAACAATCAAAACATGGTACAGTAGCTACTGTAGGTATGCTAAATGTACATCCAGGGTCCATGAATGTTATTCCTGGTGTTGTAGAAATGTGGGTAGATATCCGTGGTATCAATCATGAAAGTATTATTGAATCTTTGCAGGATATTAAGGATGCGATTAGCACAATAGCAGAAGAACAGGAAACGGGAGTCTCTATTATGCTATTGTCGGCAGAGAAACCTGTAAAAATGGATAAAGAGATTATGAGTCTTATCAAAAAGATATGTGTGGATAAAAAAGTGTCCCATCAAATTATACATAGCCGAGCTGGACATGATGCAATGAACTTATCTCGTTTAACACCAACAGGGATGATCTTTGTTCCTTCACAAAATGGAGTTAGTCATAATTTTGAAGAATACACTGCAGCAGATGATATCATGGCAGGAATCGATGTACTAACGGAAACTCTATTTGAATTGGCAAAGTAGGGTAACGCTAGAATCGTGTAGGAAAAACATAAAGAGATTCGGAATAAGCGGCTTATAAGCCGCTTATATTTTTTAGGCAGTTATTACCGTTACTAATTATGTAAACTATATGGTAAAATGATATGGATAGGGCTTACCTATATATGTATTTTGGAAAGGGGATAAGAAATGAAAAGATTAATTGCCAGTATTGCAGCAGTTGTGGTAGTTCAGTTTTTTTCTCCCATTATGCCTGCCCATGCCGCATCTTTAAATGAGCAATTGGTACAGTTGGCAACACAACAAGCCAGTGCCGATCGAATACAACAATTGTTAGCCTTGAAAAATCAATGGGAGCAGGGGAACACACAGCAGTTAGTAGAGACCTTGGCAAAAGCCGCTGTAAAGCAGTCTGGTCAAATCACGACTGGCAGTAATGTATTAGAACAAATCAATGTAAATCAAACAGTTCAAAATGCATTACGTCAGCAAATGGGACAGGCGATTACAGCTAAAGTAACGCCCTATGAAAAAGAACTAACAGCATTAGCTACATTCTTTAATAATCAAATTTTAGCACCTAAAGCTGTTAACGAAAATGACTCTTTAACAGCAGCTCCTAATAACTATAAAAAAGTAATAAATATGACGTCAACAGCTTATGCACCTGGTCCATTAGATAATGGTAAATGGGGTACTCAGACTTATGTAGGAAGTACTGTACGTCCAGGAGTGGCTGCAGTAGACCCAAACGTAATTCCTATGGGAACAAAACTATGGGTTGAAGGCTATGGAGAAGCTATTGCAGAAGATCAAGGCAGCGCCATTAAAGGGAATCGTATCGATTTGGTTTTCAATGATCGGCAAGAAGCTCTTGACTATGGTATCAAGAAAGTTAAAGTATACGTGATGAACTAATTAAAAATATAACAGCTCTAGTTTGTACCTGAAAAGGCTACAAAAGACTAGAGCTGTTTTTTTACAATATAGACAATTGCTTTGTAATATTATCTGTTGCTAGGGCGAGAGCAGTAGGCAGTTGGTCAATTTTGCTGCCACCCCCTTGCGCAGTTTGTACGTTGCCGCCGCCTTTACCTTCTAGGAGAGGTAATATCTTTGTAAGTTCTTGGTTCATAGAAAGGCAAACATCAGGGGAAGATGAAAAAACAAGATGAACTTTGCTCTGATCTGCGGTGATTCCACAAATGAGGGCAATGACATGGGAATTTGTAATCAGTTCTTTGGCGAGAGTATTTACCTCATTAGGAGTAGCGTTGTTGAGAGTATGGACAATTAGTTTGTGCTGTGCAATTAAGATGCCTTGTTGATACAGGGTGGTAGCGAGATTACGGTGCAATTCTTGCTTTACAGCGACTAATTCTTTGGCAAGCGTCTCAGTTTTTAATAATTGCTTTTCGACTCCTTGGCAAATAGCAGAAATGGGGAGTGAGAGAAGACCTGATACTTGTTGGAGAATGGTATTCTTTTGCTGATAATCTCTCAGCCCACGCCAACCGCAGACAAAGTCGACTCGGATTCCATTACTCTTGCGTTCCCAACTGCGTATTTTTATCAAACCGATTTCACCTGTATTGGCAACATGGGTACCACAGCAAGCAGAGTAATCAAAATCAGCAATTTCTACTAGGCGAATGGCAGAAAAATCTTTTGCCGGAGGCTTGCGTAAAGGAAAATGGTGAATCGTGTCTTGATTAAGCCAATGAGTATGTATCGCTTGGGCAGAAAAGACAATTTGATTGGCTGCAGCCTCTACTGCTTGAAGGTTTTCAGGAGTTATTGTTTCTATATCTAGATCAATCTGGCTAGATTCAGTGCCCAAATGAAAGCTAACCGTATTTGCTTTCATTTCAGAAAAAAATGCACCTGATAAAATATGTTGACCGCTGTGCTGCTGCATATGATCGAAGCGTCTATCCCAGCGAATATGTCCTTGCACCTGGCTGGTATTAGGCTGTGCTTCTACTATGTGTACCACTTCTTCACCATCTTCTTGTACATCGATAACAGGCAGATCATTTAGAAAGCCATAGTCAAAGGATTGTCCACCTGAGGTTGGATAAAAGGCAGTGCGATCAAGAGTAATACCCCATCTATTATTAGGCAAAGGAGTGACTTTGGTGATGTTGGCAGCGAAGTCTCTTATATAAGCATTTTCATGATATAGTTTTACCGTTGTCAAAAGAACATGCCTCCAATTTTTATGAAATTTAATAGATTAGCAATACTATTATACTATTTTTCCCTCTGAATACATATATTTTTGCATAGTGTGCTTATAAGGGAGGGAATGGTGTGACAATTTTAAAAATCAGACGTTCTCAGGTATTCTACAGCGTTGCAATTCTATTACTCATGAGCCTTATCTTCGGGATTTTAGGCTTTGAATATATGGATGAACAGGAATTAGCAGCTATTGAAAATCAGCCAA
>JARBUM010000106.1 GCA_029239675.1 Pelosinus sp.
ATTGATAGGGTGTTCTCCCTGTATATTTTCTGAATAATCTTACAAAATAATATTTGGATATGCTTAAATTTGTACATATTTCATCTAGATTCAATTTATTATTCAAGTTATCATGCATGTATTCCATTGCCTTAATAACTATGGAATCTTTTTTATTGCCCTTGCGGTCTTTAATAATGTTCGAATTAGTTTGCACAGTAGCCTCAATTACCTGTAGGAATAGTTCTTCAATCACAAGCTTCTCTGCTTTTGCTTCTTTTATTTCATTTATAAACTGTAAGAGCCGAGCAGCTGTTAAATCATCTTTTATTATCGTTTTATCGAATTTAAAATATTTACTACTATAGGAGGTATATGTCTCTACTACATCAAGAAACAGCAACTTTGGGATATAAACCATATAATAGCTATATCCTTTTTCATCCTCCGCAAAACCGTCATGCAACTCATTAGGATTTATTTGTATGACGCTACCCTTTGGAGAGCGAATAAATTCATTATTACAGTGAAAGCACTGAAAACCATTAGTGGTTATTCCTATTGCGAAGTCTTCATGGGCATGTTTTTTATACTTAAATGTATTGACTGTTGCATTTAAGATTGTCAACTCTGGTATATGTAGCGTCTTTAAATACTGGAACTTATTATTTTCTACCATAATATCACCAGTTTTATTATAAAATTTTTTTTAGAATTTGTATTGGACAATATTGCTCAATTTGAATCATCCCCAGAGGATTCAGGAAATTATTATCGAAAGCTGGTAAGCGATTCTGAATTCCTTTATATTCAAAATATATTAGGACTTTTTCAAACTGAGTGTCAGTCCGTCAACTTACTTTATTAAACTCTAAACATATATTTAAGCACAAAACCGCCCAGAAGCTTTGATGTATCATGCTTCTGGGCGGTTTTCACATTTACTTGTGGTACGGTTCATCCTGCATATTCCTAAATAAATCCTTCTTTTTGCATGTTAGAAACGACTTCTTCTTTACTGAGTATCGGATCGTTCGGTAAACCCCAGACACCTAGTCCAACAGGTACTTTTAAGATCACAGAAAAAGCCCCCTAATCCTGGGGGAGTCTTTGGAACTCGGTAGATGCGCTTCTATAAAGATTATGGCATCCATGGCACTAACAATCCTGCTTCCATTGCTAAAGCTGTGTCCATATGTATAATAGTGATGATACGATGGCACACTATAACCTCAAATAAAACCCTTTTGAATATCACCATAAAACTAGAAAGCATGTTATTAATCATGCTTCAATTTCTTTATTGCTATTATTAATACTTTTAAAATGATAGAAATCTCCAGAATGAGTAGAATTTAATCCCGGTATGGGTAACCATAACTTGAATATCGATCATAACAAAAATAAATAATAATGTGTGAAAGTGAGAAATCTTGTACTACTAATGCTAGGAGAGCTGATAGCAATGCTTAGAAATATATTTAAAAAACTGAAAAAGTTGGCTGATCGGGAACGTCCTTATACAAAAGGCGAACATTTGGTAGAAAACATCCCTCTTTCCACCAATTTAGCCCGAAACATACAACATCTCAAAGAGATTTTTCAAGACTGCAGTGATGTGGTATTTCGCGAATACGCAATTGGTGGTAGTAAACCAGTCAAGGCAGCAATATTTTACGTGGATGGGTTAGTTAATACCAGTTTGCTATCTGATGCTGCATTGAACCCATTGATGGTGGACAGCCAATGGGTTAACGAGTTCGGGAAGGTAAATTCGCGCAACGCTTACAAGATTGTTAAGGATAGGTTGCTAACTATCGGAGAGATCATCGAGACAAATCAAGTTAATGAGTTGGCAGATCACATCATGACCGGAACTACCGCCCTGCTTTTGGATGGTTCTGAACAAGCTTTGATCCTCAATACCAGAAACTGGGAGTCCCGGGCAGTGGAAGAGCCAGAAACAGAAGCCGTGGTTCGAGGACCCCGAGATGGATTTACGGAAAACATCAGGGTGAATACTGCCCATATCCGCCGGCGTATTAGGACATCTCGACTGAAATCAGAAGTCATGAAAATCGGTACGTTAACGAAAACCGATGTATTCATCCTGTACATCAAAGACATTGTCGATAACAAGGTCGTCGAGGAGGTCAGAACAAGACTTTCGCGAATTGATACCGATTCTATCCTGGAAAGCGGCTATATCGAGGAATTCATTGAGGACGAACCTTTTACTCCCTTTGCTCAGATGAACGTTACTGAGCGCCCAGATAAAGTAGCTGCCGGTTTGCTGGAAGGACAGGTAGCCATCATGGTGGATAACACACCATTTGTCTTAATGGTCCCTTATACATTTCCTCAGTTTCTTAGTTCTCCTGAGGATCACTATAACCGTTATCCCTGGGCCACCTTTGTCCGCTTATTGCGGATTGTGGCATTAATTATTGCCATGCTTGGGCCTTCAGTATATGTTGCAATTACGTCTTACCATCAGGAAATGATTCCTACATCCCTATTAATCTCTATTGCCAGTTCTAGAGAAGGCATACCTTTCCCAGCTTTCGTGGAAGCCATTCTCATGGAGGTCACCTTTGAGATTCTAAGGGAGGCGGGGGTCCGCTTGCCTCGCCCGATAGGTCCGGCCATAAGTTTTGTCGGAGCCTTGGTCATCGGTGAGGCTGCGGTAACGGCTAAACTGGTATCGCCAATTATGGTCGTTGTAGTGGGACTAACCGCCATTGCTTCCTTTACGATTCCCTCTCTGGAGGGCGCTATCGCCGTCCGCCTTATCAGGTTCCCTATCATCTTCCTGGCAGGTGCCTTGGGCCTGTTTGGTATCATGGTGGCACTGCTAGCCATCTTAATTCATCTCTGTGCCCTTCGTTCCTTCGGAGTACCGTTCCTTTCACCCCTAGCTCCCCTGAGTCCGAGGGACCTGAAGGACTCCTTCGTCCGCTTCCCCTGGTGGGCCATGTTTACCAGACCGCACATGACCGGGTCTAAAGAACCTGTGAGGCAGGGCTTTTCCCAAAAACCCCAGACTCCTCCACCGAGAAAAAACGGGAATCAGAAAGGTGGCGGAAAGGATGCTTGATCAAGGAAAAATAAGCGCCAGTCAACTCAGCCTGTTATTGTTTACCCTCGTAGGTTCTACTGCAATGCTGTTTATTCCAGCAGTAACGGCAGAATCGGCCGGACGCGATGGATGGATGTCCATTCTATTTCTATCCACTATTTTTGGCCTGCTGGTAGCTTGGGTTTGTACCTCTTTAGGGCAGCACTTTCCCCGCGAAAACATTATTGAGTACAGTCCTAAAGTGTTCGGTCCTGTCTTAGGGCATCTGATCAGTTTGTCCTACATCTTCTTTTTTATCTGGACAAACGCCATTATCGTCGGGGAGTTTGCGGACTTTATGATTGCTACCTTTCTACCTGAAACGCCGAGATTGGTTTTCGTGCTTATCATAGTCTGGCTGGCTGCCTATGCGGTCCGCAACGGTTTGGAAGTCATCGGTAGACTGAATCAGTTTCTTTTCCCTCTTCTTCTGATTTCCTATCTAGGTCTAGTTGTGTTTGTAATCAATGATATAAAATTAGCCAATTTAACCCCAGTTCTGGAGAATGGAATTAAGCCCGTGCTTAAAGGTTCGCTACCCCCTTCAGCCTGGCGGGGAGAAATTGTTTTGATGTTAATGATACTCCCTAATTTGAATCAGCCGGCGAAAGGCAGAAAAGCCAGCATATATGCGGTTGTATTTCTTGGCATTGTTTTAACCCTGAATACAATTGCTACCGTGGGTGTCTTTGGCGCAGAATTGAGCAGCCACTTGACCTTCCCTTATTTTACCCTGGCCGATTATGGTCAGGTAGCTATAGTTCTGGAACGGATGGAAGCCTTAGTAATGTTAGTCTGGGTGGCCGGATTAATGATTAAAATCGCCATGTTCTACTACTGTGGCGTTCTGGCCCTTGCTCGGTGGTTCAATCTCCAGGATTATAAACCCTTAATAACCCCTATCGGTATAATTCTGATTGCATGGTCATCAATTATTTATGAGAACTCTCGGGAACTGGTAGAGTTAATTAGCAAGACCTTTCCTGTTTATGCCTTCACCTTTGAGTTGCTGATTCCTGCTTTGCTGTTAGCGGTGGCTGCGGTTCGCAAGAAAAGAGGGGGGAGCAGCCAGTGAGAAAGGGTTTTTTCCTGTCTTTAATTTTTCTCATACTATTTACCTCCGGTTGCTGGGATCGTAAGGAAATTGATGAACTGGCCATTGTTGGTGCTACTGGCTTTGACAAGGTTACCGTAAACGGTCGGCACATGTACCGGGCTATTTCCTACGTATATAAGCCCGCTGAGATGGGTGGAGGTGCAGAAGGAGGTAACGGAAAGACCCTCGCTCCTTTTTGGGTAGTATCAGAGTTAGGAGAAACCCTGTCTGATGCTGAAAAAAATATATCCGCTAGATCATCCCGGTTTGTGTTCCTGGCCCATTCTGATATGGTAATTGTCGGGGAACGGTTGGCTAGGGAGGATGGCGTCGATAAAGTAATGGATTTGCTCCTGCGCCACAAGGATCTTCGCATGCGTAACTTGCTCTATATAGCCGAAGGAGAAACCTTAAGGGTCTTCGAAAGAGGTCTGCCGCAGTTCGAATCAACACTATCCCAGGAGCTCGCCGGAATATCCGAGAAATCGTTACCGATTGTTTCCAAGACCTATGTACCTGATGTAAAAGAATTTGTCTATTCTCTTCTAGCTACTGGCCGTGACCCAGTGGCAGGAAAATTGGAAGTCTTTCCTACACCTGAAGAGCTATCTTCCCCAGTCGGCAATGAAGAGCCACAGAGTTTTGTTAGGCCTACAGGTGCTGCCGTCTTCCGAGAAAGCAAACTTGCTGGTTGGCTTACTGACACCGAAACTCGAGGATTTCTCTATGTTATTAATAAGGCCCAAGTAGGTATAATACCTCTGAAGCTGCCCAATAGCCCACAGGAGAATTTTTCCTTCCAAATGACTAAGGCCAAGACAAAGATTATTCCTTCAGTCAAAAATGATAACATTTCTATCACACTGGAAGTCAAGGCCGAGGGAAATGTGGGTACCATGGAGGATTCGGTATCTTTGGCCAAGCCGGAAGATATCAAAAAACTGGAAGCATTGGTTGCTGCTGAAATCAAGCAACTCATTAAAAACACGGTGGATAAAACCCAGAACATGGAAGCCGACGTCTTTGGATTCGGTGAAGCAGTCCATCGGAAGTACCCGAAAGTATGGAAGAATATCGAAGAAGAGTGGAGAAATATTTATTCTGACCTTCAAGTGGAAGTGAAGGTTGAAACTAAGATTCGCGGAACCGGGATGATTTCAAATCCTATCACCGTAGAAAGCAGGTGATGTAAATGGCATTTGCTTTGATCTTGGTCTTTGGTTTATTGTTGGCGCTGGAGGTACCCGATTTAGTAAGAAATAAGATGTGGAGGGAATTAGGTGTGTATTTTTTGCTGATGGCTATTAGTATCTATTACAGTTTTGGTCAGGTTTTTGACTGGACATTGCCCAATCCGACCAAAGGAGTTGAAGCTATTTTCAAGCCAGTGGCTGAGGCTGTGGAAAAACTGCTAAAATGACACAAAAAATGATTTCTACGGAGATGAACTAGATGGAACAACCTCAGATTACTGGACATCAACTGCGTCTAATTATTGTCAGTTCAATTACAGTGACAGGCCACCTGCTGTTTGTACCGATAGTTTTTGATATGGCGGGAAGAGATGGATGGCTTTCTTTACTTATGGCAATAATTCCTGGGCTCGTATCCGCTTCAATACTCACCACACTAGGTCTAAGTTCATCAGGGCAGTCCCTAATAGAACTATCCTGTACCCTTATGGGAAAAGTGATCGGTAAGATAGTTGGTTTGATATATGTAGGATATTTTTTCCTAATTCCAGCCATAACACTCCGTGCTTTGATGAACTTTATGTCAGAAGTGTTCATGTTACGAACCCCTTCATTAATTTTCGGGGTTATTTTCCTATTGGTTTGTGCCTATGCTACATTTATGGGATTAGAAGCCTTTCTCCGGGCTAACGAAGTTCTCCTCCCACTCCTCATCATTGCAGGCATCCTGGCATCAAGTATGGCCTTCCCTGATAAGGACTTCAAGCTTCTATTACCAATCATGGAAGAGGGTATCGCTCCCGTTTTGCGCGGGAGTATTCCGTTGATAGCCCTGATGGCAGAGATGGTGGTCATCGGAATGATACAACCGGCATTAAGTCCACCAACTGTACTTAAAAAAGCCAGTATTGGAGCAGTATTAATTATCAGTGCGTTATTTGTAGGACCATTAACTGGACCCATTGCCATATTTGGAGCAGAATTGGCAACAAAACAAATCTACCCTACTTATGAACAAATCAAATACATAAAGCTAGCTTTTCTAGAAAATTTGCAACCCTTGGCGGTACTACTGTGGTTAGCCGGAAGTTTTGGCAAAATATCTCTTTTCTATTACGCCTCGTCGCTAGGCGCCGCTCAAGTGTTTGGATTAACCAATTATCGAAGGCTGGTTATACCCGTTGGACTTGTCATTTTGATACTAGCTGTATTCGCTTTTCCCAACATTGTGGTGATAAGACAATTCATATCAGGCAGTTATGCTATCATTAGCATAGGTTTAGGAATGATCTTACCGATGGTGTTACTAGGAATAGCGGGTTTGAAAAAGCACAGTTCATTTTGTCAGAAGAAAAAGTAGTCTCCATAAAACAAAAGCGGTATGCCAGTCATTAATCCAAGCACACCAATATGCACTACACAATTCTAGGCCATCATAAATCTTCAAATCCGCCAATAAAATTATAATACCGCTGACTGTTTTGGTCAATTTCTCATGTAATTAATTAATGCTCTTCTATCATGAATTGTTGTAATGCTATCTTTTGCCAGCAGGATCATCCTCCACCACAGTCCATGGGGACAAGTGGATACGTACCTTATCTCTAACTATAGGTTATGTTATATAAAACTATGGTAAACTCATTTTAGAGTATACACATCCAAATGTATTTCTACATCTTTAAAGTTTATAATGTTAGTCTTTTTATTGTAATGACTTAATACATTTTCAATTCTAGCCAGTAATTCAATTCCTTCAAAAGGCTTCGTAATATAATCATCAGCCCCTGCTTTCAACCCATACACTTTATCTGTAACTAAGCTTTTAGCAGTTAAAAAAATAACTGGAATACCTAATGGTTTAATCTTTTCCAATAAAGTAAATCCATCAATTTTAGGAAGCATAACATCCAGAAGTATTAGATCAAAACTATCTTTTTCAATTGCATTCAATGCTTCATCTCCATCAAAAATTACTTCACTCTTATAATTTTCCATTTTAAAATTTAGTCTTATTAAATTAGAAATTGCTACGTCCTCCTCAATAAGTAAAATTTTTATCATCTTGTAAACCGTCTCATGTCCAATTCATAATAATTAGATGGGTTATATACCCTTTAGTCATTAAACCCATCTAATCTGTTATGTTGCTGCATAATAATAAAATCCTCTCAAATTATTTTTGGGGTTTGTGCACTAAACCTTTACTACAATTTTAGTATAAAACAAAAATTTGCTTAAACTATCTTTCAGCTGTCACCAAAATGTAAAATCTATAAAACTTTTTAGATATACTTAATCTTTAGCTCCTAAGCGAACAGGTTCATTGTGCCATTTTATCATTGGTGATACTGATATGCCCACCCGATTCTTACCAAACCCTAGGAAATGACAGAATCCGGGCAGTGTGCGGCTTTTACCCACGTCTTGGATTTAATTGGTGGAGGCGAGGCGAGCCGAACCTGAGCACCATCAAAAAAATAAGCACTGCTTATGCTACAATTCCTCTGAAATAATTCTGAACAAGCTACTATAGTAATTCAGAATACGGCTTCCCTTTTACTGGGTATTGAGTCGTTCGGTAAACCTGCCACACCTAGCCCCACTGGAACCTTTAAAATCACGAAAAAAAACCAAATCCAGGTGGTGTATTCGGTACCCGGTGGATGCGATTCTATAAAGACTATGGCATCCACGGCACTAATAATCCAG
>JARBUM010000107.1 GCA_029239675.1 Pelosinus sp.
AGCCCACCATCCAATTCATATAATTGAAAATCCAACCAAACCTGCGGTGTTTGGGAAATCATATAAGCTAACGTACCGAGAACATTTTTACATTCATCCTGGACCAATGGCGCAGTTAAATTATAAGCAAAAACCACTGGTGCAAAATTACGTCTTTCTTGGTAAAACCGCACAAGATCACGCTGAACTTGAACGCCAGAATAAGCCGTGTGCGCAGCATCCTGATGAAATCTCTGCTGTACAGCCTGAACATGGTCTAAGAAAGTTTGTTCTTGTTCACAATCTACCGGTAACAACAGCAAATTTGTAAAATCAGCAACTACATCTTCCAAACCGGCTTCGCCTGTTTGCCTATCAAACAGAGGAATGTTGATAAAGAATTTAGAATTCGAACTCCAGCGTTCTATAATTTGCGCATACGCAGTTAAAAACATCATAGCAGGTGTTACTTTATTTACTGCACAGCATTTTTGCAAAGTTTCCCAATCATTTTTACTGACAACTTGCGTTCTTCTTGTAAAAACAGCCCCTTGCACTGTTTCCGGTTTCACTTTTAAAGGAAGCTCCGGCGCCCCAGGTAACTCAGCCAATTGACTTTGCCAATACTTTCTCGCTTCTTCTTTTTCTGCAGAACGAAGCTGCTCCTGCTTGCGCAAATAATTAGCAAAACTCCAATTAGCAGGAGCAGGTAACTCATTATTACTAACATAAGCATTTGCTAAGTCTCTTAAAACAATATGCAAACTTTGTACATCCGCAACAAGCAAGTCAATATCAAAATACAGCCTGTTTTTGCCTGCAGGCAATAAACAAAGTTCTAAACCAGCTACTTCACCTTTTTCTATTGCCAGACGCCTATGCGATAATCTGTCTCGTATTCTAAATAACGCTAAAGAACAATCTTCTTGAAAATATAGACTAAAGTCATGAACCGTTATTTGAGAATTACTTGGCTTATCCTGTATTTCTTGTCGGCCATCTTCTAGAAATCTTGCTCTAAGCATCGAATGATGATTCAAGACTCTGTCCCAGGCCGTTTGCAAACGCTCAGGATCAATATTTTCACCATCTAACTCCAAATAAGCATGGCAGCTTACCCCACCTAGTGCTTCGCCGTCTTTACGGCCTACCCAATAAGCATACTGAACATCAGTTAACTCAAAAGGGCCTTGCGGCATACTATCAACTTCAACAACCTCGCCGGCTGGCACTACCTCTTTGTTAACATCCAGCTTTAGCAAAGACAACCATTCTGCCAAAGTAGGTACTGCCATATATTTAGCAAAAGTGACTTTTTGACCTTGCCTGCGCAACTTATTAACAATACGCATAATCTTCAGTGAATCTAAGCCTAATTCAATCAGGTTCTGATCATCAGCAAAATCTATTGGATCAGATAACATAGACTGGATTTCTATTTTTAAATCCTCATAAGTTAAGGAAGAATTATTGCCAGCTGGCGTTTTTTTCATTTATAGTTCTCCTCATATACCACTTCATCTCTACTCACTTATAACCACTTTTTCTAAACTAATTTAATTTCACAATTAAGTATCGCTTCGTTATTCAACCAATCATCCTGGCAGTTGAATACTGCAAAACAATATCTTTTACAAAATTAAGCAACACGTCCTTATTGGATTGAAGAAAAAAGTGATCTCCTGCAATCATTTTAAGGGTAAAGCTGTTACTAGTATGCTGCTGCCAAGCTGCTAATTCCCTTGGATCAGCTTCAGGATCAGCTGTCCCCCCAAATGCCGAGATCGGACAAGCTATAGGTTCTTCCGGCAAATGCATATATGTTTCATCAACCATAAAATCGGCTCGTAATATAGGAATAAACAATTCCATTAACTCTTTATTTTGTAAAATTGCCTCAGGAGTACCAGAAAAACGCCTTAATTCATTAACAAAAGCCTCATCAGTCAAATGATGCAATGGTTTTGGCTCCGGAATATGAGGAGCCCGACTGCCTGAAACAAGTAAATGACATGGCGCTAATTGCCATTTTCTGCGCAAAGTACGCACAACCTCAAAAGCTATTCTTGCACCTAAACTATGACCAAAAAAGACAAAGGGCTTTGTTAAATATGGTCTTAAAACTTTAGAAATCTCAGCTGCCAAATCAACCATATCGGTAAAAGGCTTATCTGAAATACGGTTTTCTCTACCTGGTAATTGAATTGGATATACCCCCACATTCTTCGGAAAAAACTTCTGCCAATCCCGATAACTAGAAGCTCCACCTCCAGCAAAAGGAAAACAAAAAATGCGAATTTGATCATTGACCGCTGGCAAAACCGACAGCCAAGGTGTCTTTTCCTGAAACATCTTTATTACTCTCCTCGTTATATTTATTAATACCTTCAAGTACTAACTTAGCAAGATGAGTCGCATTTGGTTCTGTTTCAATACAAGTAATATGATTACCATTAATTCTTTGTAGTGCAAACTCACCAAGACAAATGTCTTGCCAGAAATTAAGCGTATCTTCGTCATAACCACTAAAGAGAAATGGTTCTTCTGCTAATAAGAAGCGAATATCCCCCATATATGGTTCAGGTTTAAATAAAGCCGATTTTAAACTCTTGTGAAATACTTTAAACATCCCTTCAGCCATTTCAGCAGGCATATTATTACCATGTTTCTTAGCAATTGCATCTGCATAGGCAGCAAAGCGATCACTGCGCGGCATAGCGGCAAGCTTTCTAAATAATGCACCTACTTTATCTAAAATTTCATCACCACTAATTGTTATAGAAGCATCTTCAGGCACACCTTGCGTATGGGTTTCAAATATATGCAAGAAGCCACGACCAAGCTCGGCAGGATTTAAATCACATAAACTAGTATCACTCAGTGAAACACCAATATTGGGAACAAAAAGCGCCTCTATCAGCAAATCATCTTTAATGTCATGAATAATGGGGTGACTACTAATAAGCACCAGATCAACTATATTTACGCCTCTTTCCAATAGTCTTCTGGAAACTTCCAGCGCTACTAAACCACCTATACAATAACCAATCAATTGAACATCCGTATGTCCTGTTTTAATTATTCTTTCTGCATACTCATCTGCTAATTGCTCAGCAATTTCTAAATCATCTAAAGCACAATACTTTTTCGTATCTGCTATGGTTATACCAATAACAGGTCCTGCTTGTTGCGTATCCAAATGTTTCAGCAAGAAACGGAAACAATTCATTGTTCCCATGCCGGCATGAAAAACGACTCGGAGAGGACCTTCTTCGCCACCGCCGTAAGAAGTAAGTACGCCATAACTGTCTGAACTTGCTTGCTGGGCTAAAGCTAAAGTACCATTTTTACTAGTAAGCAGGCTTTTCTCCTTGGTTTCTACAAATTCAACCAAAGCAGCTAAAGTGGAATAGTTCAGCATTTGTCTAAGTAAAGTATCAAACGGAATATCATATTTAAATGGTTCCTGAGCAAATAAGTCACGTAATTTACCTGCTACTTGAGCCATAATAAGAGAATCTGCCCCATAATCATAAAAGCTTTTATTGGGACTAATTGTAGAAATACCTAAAGACTCTGTCCAAGCTTTTGTTATTTGCTCTACTAATGGACTTGCTGCCAACCTCTCACCCGCATCTTCCGGAGACTCATCTGTACCTTTATTCCAATTAAGTAAAGCCTTACGATCAATCTTCCCATTACTAGTAAGCGGCAATGACTCTATCATATGAAATTGAGCCGGAACCATATAATTAGGTAAACGTTCTGCTAAAAAATCTGTCATTTCAGTAATATTTACTTCTGTATCGACCGTATTGGCTTCAACAAAACCAACAAGTGTCTTACTGTCACCGACTGTCGCCACTATCACCACAGCTTGCGTAACAGCTGGATATTTTAGAATCGTGGCTTCGATTTCACCAAGCTCAACCCTGTAACCCCTAATTTTAACCTGATTATCTTGACGGCCTAAAAATTCAATTTCTCCACCGGGAACATATCTACCCATATCACCAGTACGATAAAGCGGCTCGCCATCAACAGGATGTTTAAAGAAACGTTCTTCTGTACTTACTGGATCACCAAAATAACCTTGAGCTAAACCAATTCCAGTAATATATAACTCACCAGTTACCCACACAGGACAATCATTCATATTCTGATCTAAAATACGCCAACCTTGATTTGCCAGCGGTCTACCATATGGAATGCTATTCCATTCAGGCAGCAATTGCTTATATAAATGATAAATTGACCAGATCGAAGCTTCAGTAGCTCCACCTAAACTAACTACCTGTACATTAGGAATAAGTTTTACCATCATGCCAGATAAATTTAGAGGAATCCAATCACCAGATAATAGAGCTACTCTAAGACTAGCTAACTTCGCTGCCTGACTATCATGTACAGAAACAATTAACATCTGCATCATTGCCGGCACAGAATTCCAAATAGTAATTTTATGTTCATTAAGCAATTCTAGTAAATGTCCAGCATCTGTCTGTTTATCAACAGCTGGATAAATTAAAGTACCGCCTCTGGATAAAATTCCAAAAATATCATAAACAGATAAATCAAAACTCAATTGCGCCAACCCTAATACTTTATCTTCCTCAGAAACCTGGAAACGCTCATTAATATCTTCTATTGTATTAACAGCGGCCCGGTGAGTAATGACAACACCTTTTGGTTGTCCTGTCGAACCTGACGTATGAATAATATAAGCCGGTTTATCAGGATCTCCTATTTCAGCGATATTATTTTCCTGAAGCGGGTTTAGGGTATCTACTTGAATAACTTTCGTATGTTCCGGCCAGCTAAGCATGTCGCTTCCACAAGCCAAAACATGAACTATTTCCGCCTTTTCTAAAATAGCTGTCTGACGAAGCAGCGGCTGAGTAACATCAATAGGAACATAAACAGCCCCTAATGATAAAATACCTAAGACCGAGATAACCTGATAAGCTGATTTATCCATAATAATCGCAACTCTATCTTGCTCTTTGCAACCAGCCTTTTGCAATTCTGCAGCTACTGCCGAAGCTCTCAGCATAATTTCTTCATAGGTAAATTGACCTTGTCCGTCAATAACCGCAACTTTGCCGGGAGTTTCTTTTGTTTTTTCAATTATCTTGCTATGCAAAAGACAATCTGATATCTCGCCTTTAGTGGCATTAGCAACTTGGCGCTCTTTTATTTGCCATTCTGGCAAATTCACAACATGATTAAGATTCCAGGCTTGCTCTGTTTGCGCCAGCTGATTTAAAAGTATTGCAAAAGAATTAAACATATCATCGATCATATTTTCCGGGAAAACACCTTCTCGAACATCCCAATTCACTTGCAGTCCATGACTACCATCCATAGCTTGACAATCAATAAATACCTGTGGTGTTTGGCTAATACCTTCCCCTGTAAATCTACCCTTCATCTCATCTTGCTCAGTCGCTTGCAGAAGACCAATCGCGCTAGTAAATACAATAGGCATTAAAGCAGCTTCTCTGCCACGTCGGCGTGATAGTTCTCTAATTACTTCAACACCAGAAAATAAACGATGATCTAAATCATCAAAAAGTTGAGCCTTTAAAGATTTAGCCTGATCTGCAAATGATTTTCCTGTAGTACAATCTACAGCTAATAAGTTTACTGAGGTAAAGTCACCAATAATATCATTAACCTCTGAATGAAGCGGCAATCTATTTAAAACAGTAAGATTTAAACAAAATTCTTTATTATAGCTCCATTTTTCTATAGTTGCAGCATAAGCAGTCATAACAGCAATTGTTGGTGTCAATCCATGTTGCTGCGCTTTCTCTTTAAGCTTCTGCCACATTGCAGGCGCCAACTGTAAAAAGCGACGGCTAAAACGCACTTTTTCAGAAGTGTTTTGAGATATAGTACGCGACAAGTCAGGTGCTTGTGGTAAAGTATCAATACGGTTCAACCAATAATCTCTATCTTGTTTATATTTAGCAGTTTCACGCAGATTTCTCTCAGCTAACAAATAATCACGAAAACTAAGTTCAAATTCAGGAAGCTTCTTTTGAGGTTGGTAATATAAAGTTTCAAATTCTGAAACAAGCTGCCAAATACTAGCCCAATCGGCAATCAAAAATTCTATTGAGAAATGAAAAATAGCATCTTGAGCAGTTTTAGTTACTTTAACATCAAACATTGGCCAGGAGTTAGCCGGATAAACACGATGACCCATTTCTTCTCTTATAGCTGCCAGTTTTTCTTTAGCTGCTCTTGCTTCCAGAGTACTGATGACTTGATATTCCACCTCAAACCACGGTGTCTTTTCCTGTACCTGTTGATAGCCGTCCTCTTTCATTGTCGCCCTTAACATATCATGCCGAGCTATCAATTGATTCCAAATTTCTGTAACTCGCTGTATTTCAAGTTCGGGATAATTTAATTCAAAATAAATATGACAAGCAGTACCGCCATAGTCGAAAACATCACTGCGTCCAAGTAAGTAAGCAGCTTGGACATCTGTTAAAGGAAATGGTTCATATCTTTCTTCAGGTCTAAGTTTAACTACCTGCGTTTCTTTTTCTGACTTTAAGAACTCTAAAATTTCTTCTCTATGTTTCTTTAATATCTCTAAATCATTTGCAGCCAACACTCCTTGAGGAGCTCTATAGCGTAGTTTACCTGCTTCTTCCCATAAAGAAACGCCTTCACTTCTAAATCGCGTTACCAAACTATTTATATCAGCCAAGCTATTCCGCATATTTCCGTCCTCCAACTTTCTTACATATCTGCAGTTGTAGAAAACACAGCTCCATGCAATAATTTTTTATCAAACTCTTTGTTGATATCACCACGTAAACCTACTGCCAAAATGCCATTTCTAGGAGCTGCCTCTAGTCTTATCCAGGTATCATTCAAAGTAAGCTGTCTGTACCTATCTATCAGATCTTCTGTAACGCCTACCCTAATCCAGGCAACACCAGTAACACCATTAGGATGATTAACTTTCTTAGGCCTTTGTGGTGGATCGTAATGAGAGAGAAAGAAAGGAAGACCAACTGCTTCTGGTGCAAAAAAGCTATACTTAACTTTTTCTCCATTTGGTTTAGTTCTGCCGCCCTTAATAACGTTAGAGGCATTAAGGCCAAGTTTATCAAAAGTATTTTTTACTTTTACCATCTCTTGATAGTTGAACTCTGCAGCAGGAGGTACTTCATGATTTTCCCGATATGTTTCTAAAGCTATATCACACCAACCATGAGGACAATCAAACCAATACTCCCAACGTTTTCCCGCTGCCTTGCCAAGAAACCAGGAAAACGGATATTTCATGCCTTTTAATGGTCTTGGTATCCTAAAAAATTCAATATGTGGTCCTGTTTCAAACCACAGGAAAGCATTTTGAGAATTTTTGGGGTTAGAGCCCCATTGAACAGCAAAACCTAAAGATTCATAATCCTTAACTACTTGTTTAATATCCTCTACCCTACAAACAAGTTGGCTACATTTAAACATCTTATCTCCTCACCATACATATTTTTTATCTAATCTATTTCGAACATCTAGCTATTTACTCAGCCAAAGAATTTCTTACTATAAATAACTTTTGCCCCATAGGATCAAGAGGATGCCCGTCCTCAGGAAGTGTTATTATTTCTGCTGCGCCTTTTTTTTTAAATATTTCTTCCCATGCTTTTGTTGGTCTGAATATTGTCTCAGTAATTTCCCTATCGTCTACGGGTCTCATAAACCCTTGAGATATTAACATTTGAGGAAAATCAACTATTGGTTCAGTCATAATTAACCAGCCACCAGGTACTAAAACCTTCATTAAACCATTCAGTGTTTTCTCTAAATCATAAGAATTGTCTATAACTCCTGCAGCAATAATAATCTCTGCACTATTAGGCTCTAAATTTTGCTCCTGAAAATCTGTATCAATATCAACTACTTGATACTTCATCCACGGATAATTCTGATATTTATTACGAGCAGCAAATACAAAATAATTGGAAACATCTGTGAACAAATAACTAAGTTCTAACTCACGTGCTTTTTCCCTCAATCTTGGTAATACCTCATCGGTAGTAGCTCCTGTACCTGCGCCGATCTCTACAATTCTCAGCTTCTTCT
>JARBUM010000270.1 GCA_029239675.1 Pelosinus sp.
TAAGTATATTTTAACTGATGTGGTATCGGAAAAACAAAAGATAAGCTGTGGCAATCTAGTGGCAAGTATTTCATTTCTTATTGGCATATTGTATAATGGAACAAAGTCCAACATAATAGTACAAAATAGATACCTTGTAATAATGAAGAGAGGTGTGTCAATGTCAAAAACAATTTATATAGCCGATGATGAGCATAATATCAGAGAGTTAATCAGTGGATTCTTGAAAAGTGATGGTTATTAGGTAAAAGCCTTCGAAGATGGGGACAGTTTGCTAGCAGAATTTATGCAAAAGCCTTCCGATATGGTTATTCTAGATATTATGATGGAAGGAACGGACGGCTTAACCATTTGTTCCCTCCTGCGGCAGAAACATAATGTACCCATCATTATTGTATCTGCTAGAGACAGCGAATTGGACCGCATAACAGGAATCACCCTTGGAAGCGACGATTATCTCGTCAAGCCCTTCTCACCAATTGAACTTGTGGCAAGAGTAAAAGCTTTGTTTCGCAGAATTCAGCTTGACCGTGTCGCACCTTCTGAAAACACACTAAAATATGGGGACATCATCTTAAATATCTCCATAAGAGAATGTCTAGTAAATAATGAAAAACTTGATCTGACTCCTACGGAATTTGCACTATTGACCTATCTCTTTGAGCATAGCGAAAGAGCTATTTCAAGAGAAGAGCTTCTAAAAAACGTCTGGAAATTTGACTTTGAGGTTGATAGTAGGGCAACCGATGATGTGCTAAAAAGACTAAGGAAAAAGCTTGCGAAAAGTAAAGTTAAAATTGAGTCAGTGTGGGGCTTCGGCTTTAAACTAGCGCTAAATAATTAAAAAGGCTGGTAAAGGAATGAAAACAATAAATGAGAAGATATCCAAACCTTTTCTGATCATCATTTGTGTGATACCACTGATTACGATGCTGCTTTTTAATCTTAATAAAACAGCAGCTTATTGGTGGTATGATAGATCAAATACAGGTGAAAAACGATACCGCAATAAAGAAGAATTTATTAAATCTGCGTTCCGCCTTGAGACTTACAAAGTTGGCTGCAAATACAGATTTTCTTATTCTATCACCCAGTGGGGAAGTAATATTCCCTACTTCTTATACTGACAGTTTTCTAAATGCCAATATCATCAGCAAAGCAATAGCTAGACTTTCCACTGCCGGTGAAAACGAAACTGTGGAGTTTCGTGTTGGGATAAAAAGGTATTATGCAACCCAGAAACCATTGTCGAACAAGATGCGCACTGCGACACTTATGTTCATATCGAATGGCAATTCGGCGAGAGGCTTAATTCGTTTCACTAACCTTGTTCTGTTTGGAATTATGGTTGTGGCAGCAGGTATCAGTTTAACCATCGCCCTCAATATCTCAAGGACCATATCAAGACCGATTACTAGGTTATCGGAATATGCAAAACGAATTGGTCGGGGTGAATTTCTAAGTCTTACTGAGGATGAAAGCAGTGTAGAGCTCCATGAATTGACTGCAAATATGAATGAAATGAGTGATCGGCTTAAAAATTATGACCAGACGCAGAAGAATTTTCTGCAAAATGCTTCCCATGAACTCAGAACGCCGCTCATGAGTATTCAAGGCTATGCTGAGGGAATTGCGGGAGGTGTCTTTTCCGACACCTCAAAAACTGCGCTGATTATTTGTGAGGAAAGTCGTCGTCTTAATACTCTGGTAGATGAGCTTCTCACCCTGTCCCGGATTGAAAACAAATCCTACCAGGTAGATCTAGCTGATCAGAACCTGTCGGATATGATCAAAGAATATGTGCAAAAAATTAATGGATATGCCATGAAGGAAGGTAAAGCCCTTCATCTTCATATAGAAAGCAACGATATCCATGCAAAATTTGATGACTCACTGTTAGCACAGGCTGTGATTAACATCGCCTCCAATTGCATTAAATACGCAAATAGCGAGGTGAACATTACTCTTTATTCACAAGAGCATACTGCTGTAATCAAAATAGCCGATGATGGTAATGGAATAGCCGAAAGCGATCTGCCACATATCTTTGAGCGATTTTACAAGGGCAAAAAGGGTAATTTCGGTTTAGGCTTATCAATTGCACTCTCTGCTGTAGAATTTATGGGCGGTACGATGAAAGCTTACAATAATGGCGGTGCCGTATTTGAGGTGCGACTAATATCACTATGAGGTGAACCTATGACTAAAAAAACGGACTATATCAAAGAAAAGATAAATCAAATTCCTGAGCTCCCCGGCATCTATAAGATGCTTGATTCCAAAGGTAATATTATCTATGTCGGCAAAAGCAAATGCTTAAGAAAAAGAGTAAATTCATATTTTATTAGTTCTCCCACTTGGGAAAAGGTGAATCGAATGGTCTCCTTAATAAAAGACATTGATTATATCGTAACCGACACGCACCTGGAGGCAAGACTTTTAGAATGCGAGCTTATAAAAACGATAAAACCATGCTTTAATGCCCAAATGAAAAATGATCAGAACTATGTTTATCTGAAGGTATTAAACTATAATCAATATAACCCA
>JARBUM010000022.1 GCA_029239675.1 Pelosinus sp.
AGCAAAGAAACTCGGTATCCCTCGCAGCACCTTATATTACAAAATGCAGAAGCTGGGATTGGAGTGTCAATAAACTGACGCTATCGTCGAATGGTAGATGGAAATAGTTGATTTACAAGGCACTTTTGCAAAGAACGGAATTTATATCTTATGAAAAAACCGATAAAACACGAGGTCGCGAAGAAGTATAAAGAACACGAAGAAAGAATTATATTTATTTATATTCTTCAAGATTTTCGCATTTTCGCGGTAAAATTTTTTATTTTTTTAGGATACGAAATGCTTTTTCGTATCCTAATTTACAATCTAAAATATATAGTTGGCACGGTTATTGCAACAGAATAGAGCAGGAGGTGTTTAACTATGAGAATTGTCAATCATCCAATACTGACATTTCCACAACAAGATATGGTGACCTTCACATTGAATGGTCAAAAGATAGAGGGAGTAGCGGGAGAGCCGATTGCTGCGGCACTGCATGCAGCTGATATAAAGGTATTACGTCATAGTCATGAACGTCACCGTCCTCGTGGTCTTTTTTGTGCCATTGGTAACTGCTCTTCTTGTTTAATGACAGTAGATGGAATTCCTAATATACGAGTTTGCATTGAGCCCCTTCGCGCTGGCATGGTAGTTGAGACCCAAGAAGGGAAGGGGAAGATCATATGATAACAACAGAAATTTTAGTCATAGGAGCTGGCCCTGCAGGCTTAATGGCAGCCATTCATGCTGCAGAAGCTGGCGCAAGGGTATTGCTGGTTGAACGGGCAGATCGCTTGGGCGGGCAGTTAATCAAGCAGACTCACAAATTTTTTGGCTCTAAGGCAGAATTCGCCGGCGAGCGTGGAATGGATATCGCTGAAAAATTAATCAATTGGAGTTCGGATGTTTCGGGTATCACCATTTGGAAAAATGCAGTGGTCCTGGGAATCTATCCAGATGGCGTAGTTACTATTTCCCATGAAGGTGCTTTTTGCACAGCCAGGCCTAAAAAAATTATTATTGCAACGGGTGCTTCCGAGAAAACCATGGCTTTTCCTAATAATGATTTGCCAGGTATTTATGGTGCGGGTGCAGTCCAAACCTTAATGAATGTTCACGGAGTATTACCGGCAAAAAGAATACTGATGATTGGTGCTGGCAATATTGGTGTAATTGTAGCTTATCAATTATTACAAGCGGGCGTTGAAGTAGCCGGTATTGTAGAAGCAGCTCCGCAAGTTGGTGGTTATCGTGTTCATGCCGCTAAATTACAACGGCATGGTGTACCGATTTATACTTCTCATTCGATACAATTAGCCCATGGTGATTCCTGTTTAGAAGGAGTTACTATTTCTAAACTAGATGAAAAGTGGCAGCCGATTGCGGGAAGTGAACAATATATTGCCGTAGATGGTCTTTGTTTGGCGGTAGGATTAAGCCCCTTGACAGAACTCTTGTGGCAGGCGGGCTGTGAAATGAAATTTGCTGGAGAATTAGGCGGTTATGTACCATTGCGTGATGCCAATATGAAAACAACCCATGAAAATATTTATGTAGCTGGTGATGTTTCAGGAGTCGAAGAAGCCTCAGCAGCTATGGTAGAAGGAAAATTGGCTGGCTTGTATGTTGCTTCTGTATTAGGACATAAAAAAGATTCGTTTACAAAAGAGTTTCAGACTGCAAAATCACAACTGGCTGCCCTTCGCTCTGGTCCTGCAAGTGTGAAGATTTGTACGGGACTTAGCAAAGTTGTTTTAGAGGAGGTTGGATAAAATGCCGTCACAAGAGCGTTTCGCGAAAGGTCCAATCGCTTTATTTGAATGTATGCAGCAAATTCCCTGTAATCCTTGTGTTGATGCTTGTTCACGAGGTGCCATTACAGTTAAAGAAATTAATGATTGTCCTTCTTTAAATGAAGAACTTTGTAATGGCTGTGGCGTGTGTATGACTCACTGTCCTGGATTATCGATTTTCGTTGTTGATTATACCTATGGAAAAGATGTGGCACTGCTCAAAATACCATATGAGTTTTCTCCTTTGCCTGAGGCTAAGGATGTTGTTGATGCTTTAAATCGGCATGGTGAACGTGTGGGCAGCGCCCAAGTCATTCGTGTGCAGACATCACCGAATAAGACAAATATTATTTGGCTGTCAGTACCTCGGGAATTAGCTATGGAGGTTCGTAGCATTCGTCTTCAGAAAGGAGGACATCATGAATCATAATGATATTATTATCTGTCGTTGTGAAGATATAACCTTGGGAGAAATTAGAGAGCAGATTGCACAAGGAAAACATACTCTGGAAGAAATAAAAAGAGCCTGTCGCTCTGGTATGGGACCTTGTCAGGGAAGAACGTGTGCTCCTCTTATTATTAATGAAATTGCCAAGGCTACAGGGAAACCTGTCTCAGAGATTCCTTTGCCTACATTTCGTCCTTCTACCTCTCCCATTAAGATGGCTTCTTTGTTAGGAGGAGATCAACATGATTAAGTCTGCAGATATTGTAGTAATTGGCGGTGGAGTCATTGGTTGTTCCACTGCGTATAACTTAGCTAAATTAGGTGCAGGTAAAGTAGTTGTATTAGAGAAGAATTATTTAGCCAGTGGTGCCACAGGGCGCTGTGGAGCAGGTATGAGAATGCAGTGGGGAACAGAGACTAATTGTCTTTTGTCTCGTGAGAGTGTTAAAATGCTCTCCCATTTACCAGAACTACTAAATGTAAATGTAGATATTGAATTTACCCAAAATGGCTATTTAATGCCAGCTTATTCGGAAAAAATGGCAGAGCAGTTTAAAAAGAATTTGGTACTGCAAAATTCCCTTAGCATTCCTGCACGTTGGGTGACACCAGAGGAATCTTTAGAAATCGTTCCTTTTTTGAATACAAAAGGAATGTATGGTGCCACCTATTGTGCAGAAGATGGTCATTGTAATCCATTTAAGGTAACAGAGGCCTATGCACAAGCCGCGAGAAAATTAAATGTTGAGATTTATACAGATACTGAAGTGCAAGGCATTGTAACGAAGAATGGCAGGATCATCTCTGTTCGTACAAATCAGGGAGAGATTCAGACAGATACGGTTGTTAATGCGGCAGGAGGGTATGCAAAAACAGTCGGCCGTATGGTTGGTGTTGAGCTTCCTATTTTCCCAGAACGTCATGAGATTTTAGTAACCGAACCTGTGGAGCCTACTATGGGGCCAATGGTAATGAGTTTTTATCACAACTTATATTGTCAGCAAAGTCCTCATGGTAGTTTTATTATGGGAATTGGTCATCCAAATGAACCAGAAAGTTATAATATAAAATCCAGTTGGCAGTTCTTACGTGACATGGCAGAGCGGCTTGTGGAAATTTTACCGCCATTGGCAGGTTTAAACATAGTACGGCAATGGGCTGGGTTATATGACATGTGTCCTGATCGCACACCTATATTAGGAAATAGCCCGTCTCTTAATCGATTTTTTACTGCCGCAGGTTTTAGCGGTCATGGCTTCATGATTTCGCCAATTACAGGTCAATTAATGGCGGAGATGGTGATTGGAAAACCTACTGCTTTTCCAATCCAAATGTTTGATGCTGGACGGTTTAATCGTGGTGAGTTATTTGTAGAACCATCCGTTGTGTAAGGTAAACATGTATCATATACATTTTAAATAGGAAAGTGAGGAAAATAAAATGATTACAGAATACAAAAATGAACCATTTACTAACTTTGGTCTTCCGGAGAACAAGGCTGCTATGGAGAAAGCATTGGCAGCAGTGCAACTAGAGAAAGCTGCTCATTATCCACTCATCATCGGTGGAGAAACTGTGGATACAGAAGCACGTATTACTTCGATTAACCCATCTAACACAGTTGATATTGTTGGAACAGTTGCTCGCGCTAATGTAGACTTAGCTGAGAAAGCGGTGCAAGCAGCGAATAAAGCCTTTGCCTCATGGCAGTATGTAGATCCAGCGGAAAGATCCTTATATTTGTTTAAAGCTTCTGCTGTTTTACGTCGTCGCAAATTTGAGTTTTCTGCTTGGTTAGTGGAAGAAGCCGGAAAAACATGGGTTGAGGCAGATGCAGATACAGCGGAAGCAATCGATTTTATGGAATACTATGCTCGTCAAATGGATAAGTATGCGAAAGGGATGGAAGTAACTCCTTATCCTGGAGAGCTAAATGAATGTGCTTACATTCCTCTTGGTGTGGGGGTTGTAATTCCACCATGGAATTTTCCATTAGCCATCTTAGCAGGGATGACAGCAGCTGCTATCGTAGCTGGTAATACGGTTATTATGAAACCCGCAAGCTCAACACCTGTAATTGCTGCTAAATTTATGCAACTTTGGGAGGAAGTTTCTTTGCCTGCTGGTGTTGTTAATTATCTTCCAGGCAGTGGTGGGACGATTGGCGATTATTTGGTATCCCATGCTCAAGTTCGTTTTATTAATTTTACAGGTTCAAAGGAAGTAGGACTTCGTATTAATAAATTAGCTGCTGATTTATCTCCGGGGCAGAAATGGATAAAAAGAGTTGTGGCTGAAATGGGCGGTAAGGATTCTATCGTTGTAGATAGCGAGGCTGATCTTGAAGAAGCAGCTGCTGGAATTGTTGCATCTGCCTTTGGCTTCCAAGGACAAAAATGTTCTGCCTGCTCTCGCGCTATTATAGTAAAAGACGTATATGATGCAGTGCTTACAAAAGTAATCGAAAAGACAAAGGCTCTTAAAATTGGCGCTGCTTGCAGTCCTGATAGCAATATAGGTCCAGTGATTGATGAAAGTTCTTACAAAAAGATTTTAAGTTATATCGAGATTGGCAAAACAGAAGGAAAACTAGAGTGCGGTGGGTCTACGGCTGGACCACAAGGCTACTTTATTGAGCCAACTGTATTCTCAGGAATTTCTCCTGATGCCCGTATTTCCCAGGAAGAGATATTTGGCCCTGTGCTAGCTGTGATTCCTGCTGATGACTTTGACCATGCTCTTGCGATTGCTAATGGCACTGAATATGGGCTTACTGGTGCTGTTTATTCAAAGAGCCGCGCCAAATTAGAAAAAGCTCGCCGCGAGTTTCACGTAGGAAATCTGTATTTTAATCGTAAGTGCACAGGAGCTTTAGTCGGAGTTCATCCTTTTGGTGGATTTAACTTGTCTGGTACAGACTCTAAAGCTGGCGGCGCTGACTATTTATTGCTGTTCTTACAGGCAAAATCCATTTGTGAAAAACTATAAGTAAAAGATAGTATGTTGCTATGTCCACTTGCAAGAACAAACATAGAATGTTACTTTATTCACAGTGTAATTAAAGAAAACATGCTAAAAATGTTTAAAAAAATATAAAATGTTTTTTTGGAAAAAACACTTGTCAAGTTGAGAAGCGCACGGTATAATAAAAAACAAATATAAGATTAAAGCAATGGTGCTTTAAACAGAGATAACTATCTTCTGTTTGAAGCACCTTTTTTTCGATACTTTTGTGGGGGTGGTAGGGAAGAGCTTGAGTAGAGAAATACTGTGAAATAATAAATAATAAGGGGGATTATTATGTTTAGAAAATTGAATGGGAAATGGTTATCTCTAGTTGTTGGTGCTAGCTTAGTAGCTGGATTATTAACTGGCTGCGGTTCAAGTGCAAGTAAAGATATCAAAATTGGTGTTGTATATGAATTGACAGGAAGCACTGCATCTTTTGGTACAGCTGCTGCTAATGGTGCTAAACTAGCATTTAAAGAAATCAATGCCAATGGTGGTGTTTTGGGCAAACAAATTCAAATAGCAGTTGCCGATAACAAAGGCGAACCATCTGAATCCTCTAATGCAATGACAAAAGTTATTTCTCAAGATAAAGTAATTGCCGTTACTGGTTTTACTACTAGCTCTAATGGTATCGCAGGCTCAACTGTTGCTGAAGCAAACAAAATTCCTTTTGTTGCTGCTGCAACAACGAATCCTAAAGTAACCTTGGATGAAAATACTGGAAAAGTTAAGAATTATACTTTCCGTGTATGTTTCATTGATCCTTTCCAAGGAACTGTAGGAGCGAACTTCGTAATAAATTCTCTAAAAGCTAAAAATGCTGCTGTTATGATTGATAATTCGAGTGATTATAGTAAAGGATTATCTAAATTCTTTAAAGATGCTTTCATCAAAGGTGGCGGCAGCATAGCTATCGAAGAAGCTTATTTGCAAAATGACCAAGATTTCAAAACACTTTTGACTAAAATAAAAGCTAATAACCCAGATGTTATTTATGTACCTGGTTACTATGGTGAAGTAGGCAAAATTATTAAACAGGCTCGTGAAATTGGCATTACCGTACCATTTGTTGGTGGTGATGGTTGGGATTCTCCTAAATTAGCGGAGATTGGTGGCCCAGAAGCTCTTAATAATACTTTTTTTACCAATCACTATTCCGTAGAAGATAATAGCCCGAAATCAAAAGCATTCCTTGATGCTTTCCAAAAAGAATACGGTCAAGTACCGGATGCCATGGCTGTTCTAGGTTATGATGCAGCATATGCTCTAGTAGATGCTATTAAACGTGCTAACAGCACTGAGTCCGAAAAAATTCGTGAAGCTCTTGCTAAGACAAAAGATTTCCAAGGTGTAACTGGTGCCTTGACACTAAATGATACTCACGATGCAATAAAAAGTGCTGTAATCATCGAAATGAAAAATGGTAAACAAGTTTATAGAGAGACGGTAAAACCTTAAATCCCAAATAAATGCCCAAATGTCGGTTTTTATGGAATGATATCAGCAAAGTACAAGACTCCTGTGGTAGTAAAGATAATGACTACCATAGGAGGCCTTGTTATGTCAGGGAAGCAGTAAAATATGGCAAAGAGTGTGCCACGATAGCAGATTTAAAAGAGGAGGAGATCTAGCATGTGGGGATGGAGTACAGGCGTCTTAGGAAAGTTAACGATTTATGTAGAAGAATATGCAAGCGGGAAATTGCATCGATCCCTAGAGGTCAAATCCTATCCTGGAAAGTGGCAGCCTTTGGTGGAATACATAGGGAAGATAACAGGAATGTTACGTGATTTTACAAGAGGGACGCAGGTTTCTGCTGGTAGAGTTTCGGCGGCAGTGGCGCAGGTTAGCCAGGCCATCTGTGATGCCATTGGCTTTTCAGAAAATGTTAGACGAGAAGCTACTATTACTCAAGAACTGTCAGCAGCTCTAGTAGAGACAGCTAGTAAAGTTAGAAGTGAGATTGAAGAAGTACAGATAGCCTCTCAACGTATTACTGATATTGCTGGAAATATCTATCAAGATAGTAGTGAAAATAAGCGGCGAGCCGAGCAAGGAAGCCTATGCATTAACCAAGTCGCAGCAGCCATGGAGGAAATTCGTTTATCTTCCAGCGAAATCGAAATGCGTATTCAAACATTAATGAAAGTTGCTAGGCAAATTGATGATTTTTTGATCGTTATTCGCCAAATATCCTCTCAAACAAACTTATTGTCATTGAATGCGAGTATTGAAGCGGCACGGGCGGGAGAACATGGTAGAGGATTCGCAGTGGTGGCTGGTGAAATTCAGAAATTATCTGATCAAAGCAATAACGCTGCACAGTCAGCTAATGGATTATTAACTCAAATTGATCAGGGGATCTTAGCTGCTGCCGATGCTGTGGAGCATGGTATGAAAGCCGTCCAAAGTGGAGGAGCAGCTATGGGAGAAGCAGAGGCTATATTACAGGCTATTTTGTCTTCCAGCCATCAAGTGGAGAGTCGGTTGTCAGAAGCTGCTAGTGCTCGGCACAGTCAACTAGATGCTACCCAAGGAGCGGTCAAAGGACTCGCTGATATTAGCCAATTATGCCATCAGGTTTTAGAGCGTGTGGAACATGTTGGAATAGCACTTAATGAGCAGAAGGAAGATTTTCGAGAGATGGGACGAATGGGCGATCTCCTCATTGCTGAGGCTGAGAGTTTGGTAAAAACTACAGAAAAAATTTCCTTAGTTGATGTTGAAGAAACTTGTAGTCAAGATGTGGCTGATCTTATTCAACAGCAACAGAAAGTAGTAGAGAGACTAGCCCAACAAGTGGGTGGAGAAGGATTACTCCTAGCACAGCAGGAGAAACTATTGCACGAATTATTAGAGCGGGAGACGAAACTGGAGGCTGCCTGGAGTAATACTGCCGATGGGCGCTTTGTCGTATCCTTACCCCCAGCTGGCATTGCAAATGCTGCCTCTCGTCCTTGGTTCCAGGAGGCGATACAGGGTAAGAACTTTATATCCTCAGTATATGTGTCGGCAATCTCTTCTCGCCCTTGTATCACCATTGCCGTTCCCGTACGATCCACAGAGGGAAGTATCATTGGTGTTATGGGAATTGATCTTAAATTAGAGATGAATGGATAGCCAGAAGAATGTAAGCATTGAGAATTTGATTCTCTGCGCTTACATTCTTATTTTTAATATATAGGGAGATCAGGAGGAATTACGATTTAGTATGGGAATCTGATTAAAAATGTGATACATTGTTAAGAATGAGATAAGAGGAAAACAATGGTAAAAAATGAATTCACTTTATTTAATGGCAAGGACCTCACCTTCTATTACATTCGCGTTTTGGCTTTCCGAATGGAGTAGTTGGCGTAGATGAAATTGTTCATTTCTTAAGAGTGTTAATGGATATTGGTTTATTAGTGAAGAAAATTGCCCTATCGTGAGTTTTGAAGTAAAACCTTGGGGTAATGAGGACCCAGATCTAGTAATTGCTAATGCGAAACGTGCTTTAAATCTAGCTTGGGCTAAACTTTAAATAAATGGAGGAAGATGTTATCATGAAAATTGTTGTATTAGATGGTTATACGTTAAATCCTGGTGACTTAAGTTGGGATGGTCTTAAAGCATTGGGTGATGTAATAGTTTATGATCGAACACCAACAGAAAAAACAATTGAGAGAATTGGTGATGCCGAGATTGTTTTTACTAATAAAACGGTTATCAACCAAGAAGTATTTGATGCCTGCCCTAACATTAAATTTATCGGTGTACTGGCAACTGGTTATAATGTTGTTGATGTGGACGTAGCTAAAGGAAAAGAGATACCTGTAGCTAACATTCCAACCTATGGAACAACCGCTGTATCCCAAATTACTATAGCTCTGCTATTGGAAGTATGTCACCATATTGGAGAACATAGTAGAAGTGTCATGAAGGGGGATTGGACTAATTGCCCAGATTGGTGTTATTGGAACTATCCTCTTATCGAACTTGCTGGTAAGACTTTAGGTATTATCGGTTTCGGCAGAATTGGTCAAGCAACGGCTAAAATTGCCCAAGCCTTAGGAATAAAAGTGCTAGCTTTTGATTCCTATGAGATTGATGCTTTGAAAAGTGATACATTGCAATATGTGAGTCTTGATGAACTCTTGGCGAAATCTGATGTGATATCCTTACATTGTCCATTATTTGATAGCACAAAGGGGATTGTTAACAAGAGCAATATTGAAAAAATGAAAGATGGGGTAATCATTATCAATACGTCTCGTGGCCCCCTCATTGTTGAAGAAGATTTGGCAGAGGCTCTTAATAGTGGTAAGGTATATGGGGCAGCATTGGATGTTGTCTCATCGGAGCCAATTAAAGCTGATAACCCATTACTTACGGCCAAGAACTGCATTATCACTCCACATATTGCATGGGCACCAAAAGAGTCTAGATCTAGACTAATGGATATTGCAGTTGATAACCTAGCAAAATTCTTAGATAATGCACCCGTCAATATTGTAAATAAGTAAAAAATCATTTCATAGAAGGTAACGTATAGTAAAAATTTACTAAGATGATAGAATTAAATTTTGGGAAGGAGAGTATGAGAAAATAACTTCCATACTCTCCTTTTTACATGTATTATTAAAGAGATATAGATGAATAAGGATGTGAAAGATATGCGTATTGTTGTAGCTCCCGATTCGTTTAAAGGAAGTGCCTCAGCTGTAGCTGTGGCAAATGCCATGGAAGAAGGAATATTGTCTGTTTTTCCGGATGCTGAAGTCATTAAAGTACCCATAGCTGACGGAGGAGAAGGCACCATTGAAGCTCTTATTGTAGCTACTGGCGGTCAAATAATTACTGAGCATGTGCTTGGTCCATTAGGGAATCCGTTAGAAGCCCATTGGGGAATACTTGGTGATGGTGAAACAGCCGTTATTGAAATGGCGGCTGCCTCAGGATTACCTTTGGTACCGCCAGAGAAACGCAACCCTTGCATTACTACTACTTATGGAACGGGTGAATTAATAAAAGCGGCTCTTGATCGAGGAATTCGTAAATTAATCATTGGTATAGGCGGCAGCGCAACCAATGATGGAGGAATGGGAATGGCTTGTGCTTTAGGAGTGAAATTCCTGGACGCTGTTGGCAATTCACTACCTAGTGGAGGATTAGCATTACAACAGCTAGTAACCATTGATGTAAGCCAAATAGATGCCCGCTTAGCAGAAACTACCATAGTTGTAGCTTGTGATGTTGACAATCCTTTGTGTGGTCCCCGGGGAGCATCTGCTGTTTATGGCCCACAAAAAGGTGCTACGATAGAAATGATAGCTGAGCTGGATGCAGCACTTGCAAAGTTTGCTGCTATAGCAAAAAAAGCTACAGGAAAAGATGTGGCTGAATATCCAGGAGCAGGAGCAGCTGGAGGTCTTGGAGCTGGATTACTACTTTTTACTAATGCTCAACTCCTTCCAGGTGTTGATATTATATTAGAGGCTGTACATTTCTCTGATATTGCCAAAGAAGCCAGTTTCATCATCACCGGTGAAGGCTGTACTGACTTTCAAACTGCTTGCGGTAAAGCTCCAGTAGGGGTGGCTCGTATTGCAGAGCAGTATCATGTTCCTACCTTTTGTTTATCGGGCAGTTTGGGCAAGCAATATGAAGAAGTATATCCCTGTGGGATTAGTGGAGTAATGAATATTATTCCTTCGCCAATGAATTTATCCGATTGTATGAACAATGCCCCTGAGCTGATTCAAGCAGCAGCTGGTAGACTTTGCCGCATTATAAAAAAGAGTATGGAAATTGGAAGTAAGGCAGAAAAATAAAAAGTATGCTTAATAGTACCATTTATACGAACGCATTCATTGGATTACTCTTAGCGAATATGTTTTTCTGAGCAATAATTTTTTTCTTCCCATTTATGTTTTATGTAGCTGGATTGTATACGTTTTTATATACTGTTTTATATCATTTCGGGCTTAAACAGAAAATGTGGCAAATGTGGCTAGCACACTATAAAGTATTATGTAAGAAAGCTCATATCCCACGTTGGGATATGAGCTTTCTTACATAAGTAGATAGGGGAATATCTCATTTTACGGTTTTAACTCTTTTATATAGATGGGATATGAGAGTTGCCAAGGGTTGTTGAAATAGTATAGAAAGAGTTATGGGAATGGCCACTCTCACAGGGAAATAGGTTAATGCAATCACTAGGCCACAAGCATTGTTTCGTATACCTACATTATATATCATGGTTAATACAGTACCTCGACTACGGTCCTTGATGACAAAAGAGCCTAGATATCCAACGAAATAACCGGTAGAAACAATAAATAAAGTAACAAAAACAGTTTTTACTATGGAAATATCCCAAGGAATCTGAGGAACGACTACTCCAGAGTTGATTAGAATTACTAGAAAAAGTCCTAATTTTGCTGTTGCACCACCAATACTTTTGGAGAAGCCCGTTACTTTGCCTTTTGTCCAATCATGAAAAAGCATACCGATAATGCTGGGGACCGTAACCATCAGCATTAACTCTTCAACCATTTGTAGATAATTAAGATGGATGGTTTGGCCAACAGCGAAGTGGAAAAATAAGGGCAGTACAAAAGGGACAATAAAGGTATCCAGGGTAACAGCTACCAACGAGGTAGCTAAATCTCCTTTGACTAAAGAGGTCCAGATGATCGAGGTAACGCCAATCGGAATACAAGCGCCAATTAGATAACCTAACCGTATAGACGAATCATTAGGATAAAAGATAAGTCCAGCAGCCCAGGCCGTTAGAGGGGTCACAAAGTGTACGAGAATTAGAATCCATAAGGGAATCCATGGATGGCGCAGCACCTTTAGAAAATCCCTAAAGCTAGTATTTAATGCCGTGACAAAGGTCATATAAGCAAACAAAGCCACAACAACTCTTCTAAGAAGAAAGGAATCACTAATAGGAATAAAAAATCCTAACAATAATCCGGATAAGACTAGGGCGAGCATATTCTTTGCGAGCCAGTCATTCCAATTTATAAACATACGAGACATAGAATACCTCCAACTATGAGCAGTTTCATTACTGTCCTTAGTTTATCATGTAATAATTTAGAATTATAGAAAAATATGTAGGAAATAAATGATTGAGTATCGTCAGAGAAAACAATTGTTTTCAAGTAATAAAGAAAAAATTGACAAATTTAGCAAGGAATTCTGGAGAGTCTTGTTGAACCAAGTCATATATTAAATTTTATTAAAGTAGAGTGCTACAATTTGTATTGTCTATACGCGTAGCTAGAATATGTAGGGAAGGAATGATTGTCATGTACAACAAACTTATTTTTAGTAGTCTAATGATCTTGTTTGTTTTGCTAGGCAGTGGGTGTAGCAATAGTAGTGAGCAGAGTAAGAAAGAAGACATTATTATTGCCAGTGCCAACCCTATGAGCGGTAGTTCCAAGGAGTTTGGTCACATGAAAGTAAAAGCCATGCAGTTGGCATTTGATGAGGTAAATGCTGCTGGTGGTATCCATGGACGAAACATTAAGCTATTAGTAGGCGATGATGCTAGTTCACCAAAAGAGGCCCATAATTTAGCAAAGAAAATAGTAGCTGATGAGGCAGTGCTAGCCGTGCTTGGTCATTGGAATAGTGCTAGTACCATGGCAGCGAGAAATGTATATAATGGGGCAGGAATTCCAGTGATTACGGATTCAGTAAATAAGACAATAACAGATGGTACAACACCATATTTATTTCGGATTGTACCAACGGATAAGGTGGAAGCAGAAGAGCTAGCCGAATATGCTTTTCGTAAGCTGGGATTTAAAAAAATAGCGATTATTTATGTTAATAATGATTATAGCAAAGGGATGAAAGACTATTTTCGTGAAAAAATGCAGCGTATGGGTGGGGAAATTACAGCCATTGAAACCTTTTCGGAGGGACGGACTACGGATTTTACCTCTGAGCTTTATAAAATTAAAAACTCAGAACCAGAGGGGCTTTTTATAGCCGGATATTCTTCTGAGGTGGCACTTATTGCCCGTCAAGCCCGGGAGATCGGTTTATATCTTCCTATCATTGGTACAGACGGCATTAGTTCGGAAGAGTTTATCTTGATAGGCAAAGAAGCCGTGGAAGGCGTCCGGTTTAATGGTTTCTTCTATCAGGATATAAAGGAAAACGGATCTGAAAACTTTAGAGAAAAATTTAAGAAACGATATGATAAAGAGCCTGATAGCTATGCTGCTTTGACTTATGATGCAGCTCAGTTATTAATTGAAGCGATTAAAAAAAATGGTGCTAGTCGTGAGGGTATTTATCAGTATCTCAGTACGGTTAAAGATTATCCCGGGATTACAGGAAAGATTACTTTTGACAAAAACCATGATGTAATGAGCAAAATAATAATGCTAACCATTAAAGACGGAAAGATTGTTAAAGATGCTGTACAGCCTTAAGAGAGCTGATCTTGGAGAGGAGGGTATAATGGCATGAAGATTCGCTCTCAACTGCTTTTAGTAATGGTAATGTCATTATTCCTTATGACTTCACTTGTTGCTGGTGTGCAGATGTATACTGCCTACACCCAAGCAAAGCAAAATATGCAGGGAATTTTGCAAAACCAGGCAACTCAGTTTAGTAATCAAGTTGAAACATGGTTCACTCTCGTGAGACAGAGCGGTCATCTTTTTGCCAATGAGTTCTTTGTTCAAAATGCAAGCTCGGAAGAGATGCAAAAGCTGTTGGGTAATATGCACAATGAACTAAATGCCTTTGACAATCTAATTGTAACAAAGCCAAATGGTTCCATCAGTAATATTTATCCTCATAATCCTAGCATAATTGGACAAAGCATGAGCGGTTATAGTTATTTCCAGGATACAATTGCAGCAAAAACTTCACAAATCAGTAAGGTAATGATCAGTCCCACTACTGGTAAGGCAGTCATTGCCATTACTCAGCCTATTCTAAATGAAAATGGAGATTTAATAGCTGTATTATTACAAAACATCAAGTTGGATTTATTACAAGATATAAGTGAAGATGCAAAAATAGGTCAAACGGGCCAAACTATCGTTTTTACTTCTGATGGCAAGGTGATTGCGCCTCAAAGTAATGAGAGCGCTGGATTTATTTCCTATGTTCCAAGTACACTTAGTGAATTATTTAAAAAGGATTTGCGTAGTGTCGGCGAGTTTATTAGGGCTGATGGGGAGCCGGTTATAGTAGCAACTACTCGTGTAAAAACTCCAGGATGGGGCATTGCTGTTACGATCACCCAAGGTGAAGTATTACATAGCTTCTATGATAGCATTAAATACGGCGTGGTAACTTTCGGTATTATATTCTTATTACTCTCTTTTGTTTCTTCTATTATTTTCAATAAGCTATTCCGTTCCATTACCACCGTAACCCAGCATTTTGCCAGTATGAACGAGGGGAATTTTGCGTTTGCCCAAATTAGTGAAGACGTAATCCACTTTGCCCCTCAGGAACTAAAGAAGCTTTGTACGACATTTAATACCATGTCACAAACAATTCAAAATAATATGGATGTGATACGTAAAACCCATGAACAGTTGGAGATTAAGGTAGAAGAGAGAACGGAAGATTTAGTGGCCATGAATGAGGAATTACAAGCCCTAAATCAAGAGTTGCAGCAAACATTGGAAAATTTGCAGCAAACGCAAGATCAATTGGTACAGTCCGAGAAAATGGCTTCTCTCGGAAGTTTAGTTGCTGGAATTGCCCATGAGATTAATACTCCAGTAGGGGTGGGGGTAACAGCAACCTCTCATTTGCAAAAGGTAACAAAGGAATTTTCCCAGTTGTATGCTTCTGGAGAGCTAAAGCGGCGAGACTTGTCGAATTACTTGGTAGAGTCTGAGGAAGCTTTATCCATTATTTTTTCTAATCTGGAACGGGCTTCTCAATTAATTCGTAGTTTTAAACAAGTTTCTGTTGATCAATCTAGTGAGGCTAGGCGCGTTTTTAATATCAAACAATATCTTAGTGAAATATTACTGAGTTTACATCCTAAACTCAAACGAACTAAGCACAAGATCACAGTACAGTGTGATGAAAAGTTAAAAATGGACAGTTTCCCAGGAGCCTTTGGTCAAATTATCACGAATTTAATTATGAATTCATTAATTCATGCCTATGAGCCTGACCAAGCAGGAGAGCTTACCATTACCATCTTACAAGAGGCGGATAAAACATTATTAGTCTATTCAGATGATGGAAAGGGTATGGATAAAGATGTGGTGTCCCAAATATTCAATCCCTTTTTCACCACAAAGCGAGGTATGGGAGGAACAGGTCTAGGGCTATATATTCTATACAATCTTGTGAAGCAACAGTTTGGTGGAACCATTGAATGTGAAAGCGAACTAGGTAAAGGAACAAAATTTGTAATTGATATCCCAGTAGGAAAGGAGACACATCATGGCAAGTAATGATGATGAACTGTTATTTCAAAACTACGAGGAAGAAGTCCTATCAACAGGAGGGGCTTTTCCTACTGTTAGTAAGGGGAAGTGGAAAGTACTCATTGTTGACGACGAAGAAGAAGTTCATAATGTAACTAAAATGGCACTACGCCGTTTTAATTTTGATGGAAAAGCCATAGAATTCATTAGTGCTTATTCGGCAAGAGAAGGACAGACGCTATTAATAGCCAATCCAGATATAGCTGTTGTTTTGCTGGATGTGGTTATGGAGGAAGAGGATTCAGGTCTGCAAATGGCTCGTTTCATTCGCAATACCTTGCAGAATCAATTGGTACGGATCATACTTCGAACTGGCCAGCCTGGCCAAGCACCAGAACATAATGTGGTGGTAGAATATGATATTAATGATTATAAGGAAAAAACAGAACTGACAGCTCAAAAACTGCATACTACTCTAGTAACAACCCTTCGCTCTTTTCGGGACCTAAGTATTATTGATATTAATCGTCGTAGTCTAAAACAGATTATCGATTCTTCTGCTAGTATTTTTCAGCTTCAATCTATGACGAAATTTGCTTCAGGAGTATTATCACAATTAGTGTCAATTTTACATCTTAATCCGAATGCTTTATATTGTCACGCATCGGGTTTTGCTGCAACTAAGAAAGAAATGGGTGATCTATGTATACTCGCTGCTACGGGAACATATGAAAAAATGATTGGCAGTAAACTACAGCATGATGCAGAGAGTAAAGTGGGACAAGATATTGAAACAACCTTTAGACAAAAGCAGAGCCTATACTTTCCTGATCGGTTTGTGATTTATTTTTGTAGTAAACAAGGTTCAGAAAATGTAATTTACTTAGATGGGATTGCTGCTTTAAGCCCATGGGACAAAGATTTAATTGAAGTTTTTTGCACGAATGTATCTATAGCTTTTGATAATATTTATTTAAATGAGGAAGTGGAAGATACGCAAAAAGAAATACTCTTTACATTAGGTGAAATTGCAGAGGCACGTTCCCAAGAAACAGGCCATCATGTTAAAAGAGTTGCTGAAATTGCTAAACTATTGGCGTTGTGTTATGGACTTTCGCCGGAAGAAGCTGAGAATCTAAGATTAGCTACACCCATCCATGATGTGGGAAAATTGGCGATTCCAGATGCTATTTTGAATAAAGCAGGCAAATTGACTACAGAGGAATTTGCCCTTATGAAAAAACATTCTCCTATCGGTTATGAAATGCTAAAAAAGTCAAAACGATCCATATTAAAGACTGGTGCCCTTATTGCTCATGAGCATCATGAACGTTACGATGGCAGTGGATATCCACAAGGACTTATAGGAGAAAAAATACATATTTATGGAAGAATTGTTGCATTGGCAGACGTCTTCGATGCCCTCGGTAGTGACCGGGTTTATAAAAAAGCCTGGCCATTGGAAGATGTGTTACGCTATATTTCTGATGAGCGAGGATCTCATTTTGATCCGAAGCTAGTGGATATCTTCATGGACAATTTAACTGAAATACTACTGATTTGCGATAAGTTTCCAGATTAATAGTTGATAGGTACATACGTCTTCACTTTTGTAAAAGTAGTGATTATGATGAATTTTATAAATAACTACCTTGCGGCTTTTAGCAAGGTAGTTAATATTTTTTTTTGCAAAAAAAATATTACAAATTTGAAAGGTTTTTTTAAAAAAAATGGCGAATTTTATCAAAATATACATGTTATACCAATGATAGAGTTGTAAGCTTGTTATCAAAAAGATACATTGATCAAAAATTAGGAGGTAGGGTATGTACTCTTTTTCCTCGCTTGCAGAATTTGCTACTCTGAGGGATACAATCAGAAAAGAGTTAATTCAAGATTGTGAAGAAGATGCTCTTCGTTTATTTATTGCCATTAATGAAGGGGTTAATAATGCGATTTTTCATGGTAACAAAAAAGATGTTACTAAGAAGGTACAGCTTATTATCGAAAAATCACCAGATGAAATACAAGTTATCATTCGTGATGAAGGTGATGGGTTTGTGGAGACAAAAACTTCTGATGCTATGGAATTGTGGAATGAAGATGGACGAGGTCTTGATTTAATAGGTCTTTATGTAGATTCTTATTGGCGGAATGCCAAAGGAAATGAGATTACCTTGGTGAAAAAAATCAGCCCTACTTATTGTAAACCTTTTTAAATTTTGTGAGGGAATATTACGATTGGAAAATTCAATGTTGAGAGGAGATAAAAAAATGGAAATTAACACAAATGTGAGTAAAGATGAGGTTACTCTAGTGTTAGCTGGAAGTATGTATGTAGAAGATGCTGCTGTTCTAAGAGAGAAGCTAATATCTTTCGTGGAATCAGGATATAAGCAATTTGTTATTAAATTGCACGGGGTAGATTATATTGATAGTTCTGGTCTTGGCGTACTTGTCGCTATACAAAAGAAAGTTTTGCCTAAGGAAGGCAATGTAACCTTAGTAGGTGCTAAGGGAGTTGTAAAAGAATTATTTGAATTAACAAGATTGAATAAGGTTTTTACCATGCAACCATAGTAAGGAGATAAACATATGAGTATTGCGCAAGGAATTTTTGGTAATATGTGTGACTATTGCCAACGTTTCGAGCTTTTTAACATGCTTAATGAAGCATTGCTATTAATAGATTCTGAAAGTGGACAAATTTTGTTTATGAATCAAAAGGCTTTAGATTTATATCAATATACAGAAGAAGAATTTCTTAAGCTATCCATGAATGATATAGCAAATAGTTCCATGGCTACACTGCGAGAAAATATGGATTTGGCTAAAAAATATAAAAAGGGCCACATTTTTATCACAAATCATGTTAAGAAAGATGGGGTTATCTTCAAGGTAGAAGTAAGTGCCCGTTATATGACCTTGCATGGGACCCTGGTTTTTGCGACTGTCATAAGGAACTTGACTCCCGATGGAAAAATGCGAGAAGAGATTCAGATCGCCGGTAAAGTGCAACACCGGATGTTACCAAGAGATTTGGAAAATGAGCTATTTCGTATAAGATCGGTTTATCAGCCTCATCATTATGTTAGTGGTGATTTATATGATTTTGTGTATGAGGAAAAATCTCAAATGTTGTTTGGTATTGTCATCGATGTTATGGGACATGGTGTCGCAGCAGCATTGCAAACCAGCATTTTAAAATATCTTTTCATGAAGGCAATCGAAAAAAATATTACCATAAAAGATAGGCTGGTATGGATCAATAAGGAAGTGATGCCCTTTTTTGCAGGAGGACAATTTGCGGGTGTCTTTTTATTTGAGTTTGATTTTATGTGTAACACCCTTACCTATTCTGCAGGAGGCATCAATCATTTTATTATTTTAAATCATCAGGGACCGCAAATCATAAAGACTCCGGGACTATTCTTGGGAATTAAGGACAATGAAGAATATGATCAAGGTAGTTACCACTTTCGATCAGGGGAAAGCTTCTTATTTTTAACAGATGGCTTATTTGAGAGGTTGGCACAGCCAATGGATCAGGATCTTGATTTTTGGAGCCTTCATGAAATGTGTAAAAAAATTGTTAACAGCGGAGAATGTCGCGATGATGCTTCTGGTGTGGGTATATTAGTTCGCTGAAGCAATTTCTATACTTGTAGAACAACATATAAATAAAGATAAAAGGTGAGATTTAAAATGAATCTACAAATGAAAATTGGTACAAAAATTGCTGCTAGTTTCGCAATCGTGATTGCGTTAATCATTATTTTGGCAATCAATTCATTTATATCGTTAGGAAATGCAAAAGATGATTTGAAACGTATTGAGCAGGCGAATGTGCGTATGGCTCTTGCCGATGCTATTGCGATTCAGTATAAAGTCACTGTAGCTGACCTACGTGCTTATGCAGCATATGGAGAGGAAATATATTCAAATAGGATAGCAGACGATTTTGAAAAAGTTATAAAATTAGAAACAGATTTATTAGCCCTTGCCAGACCTGAGAGAAAACAGGAAGTACAAAGTGTAATTGATGAAACTGTCAAATATAAAAATACAATTATGGTAGAGTTTATGCCACTTGCAAAAGAATATAATCGATTGGTTGCAGCAGGGGATTTTGTAAAAGCACAAGAATATAAAGTGAGATTGGCTGAGTTTGCCAAACGTATTGCACCGCAATCTCAAGGGATTGAAAAATCATTGGATGGTTTTGCTCAAATAAACGTTGACGCGTCCAAAGGACTTATTAAAGAAAGCGTAGACAATAGCAATAGTGTTATTATCACTTCGGGGGTAATCAGTTTAGTGGTGCTACTATTCGGTACAATCATTGCAATTACTTTAACGAATATGATTCGTAGGCCTATAGTTAAGCTTACTGAAATTGCACACCAATATGCAAATGGTGATTTGCGCGGTGAGGTTGAAGTCACCAGTTCGGATGAAATTGGCCAATTATCAGCTTCTCTGCAAGAAATGCACAAAAATTTTGTGGAGATGATTAGTAATATCCGGTCTGCGTCTGAGCAATTAGCCGCTGCGTCAGAAGAAATGGCAGCATCAACAGAAGAAGTAACTTCCTCTAGTGAAGAGGTAGCTAGAAATATGCAGCAATTAGCCCAAGAAGCTGATTTAGGAAATCATTCTATGCTAGATGCATCTCAAGCTTTAGTAGAATTATCGAGTCTGATACAAATTGCAAAATCTAAGGCTGAGAACACAATCCTAGACTCTGGAAATACGCTGCAGGCTGCAGAAGAAGGGCGGCAAAGAGTTACGGAATCAGTTCAAAAAATGGATAATATTAAAGAGCAAACCCAGAATTCCAGTCAAGTGATTGAAGAACTTAACACCTATTCACAACAAATTTCACAAATTACCAATACGATTACCAATTTGGCAAAACAAACGAATCTTTTAGCCCTTAATGCGGCGATTGAGGCTGCCCGTGCAGGAGAACATGGACGAGGTTTTGCTGTGGTAGCAGAAGAAGTACGCAAATTGGCTGAGCAATCGGACCAAGGTGCCCAGGAAATTACCTCTTTAGTAAAAATGGTTACTGAAAAAACAAATCTGGCAGTAACAGCAATGGCCCAAAATGTGACAGAGGTTGGTTCTGGCGTTTCTACGGTTAATGAAGCAGGAATAGCCTTAGATAGCATATTGCAGGCTGTAAAGAAAACGGTAACAGAAACAAAAGACATAGGGGAAGTAACTTCCTCGGAAGTTGCTAGTTCTGAGCAAATTGTGAAATTGATTAATAGCCTGGCAATTATGATTGAAAGTGTTGCAGCCCATGGTGAAGAAGTTGCAGCTTCTTCTGAAGAGCAGTCTGCTGCAATGCAAACAGTGGCAGCTAGTGCTGAAGAGACAAGTGCTATGGCTCATCAATTAAAAAGCTCTGTGGAGAAGTTCAAAATATAATTGTGACTTGGCGTAAGAAGATTTTAGATGTCACTGAAACTGGCTTCTAAGATCTTCTTACTTTTTTTTTCTACGTTTTAATAAGGAACTATTATACTGAAACAAACAACTAGGAAATAGTGGGTTACATGGAGAATGAATAATCGGAGTTTATTTTTAGCAAATAATAAGGATAATATAAAGAAGATTTGATTCAAGTAGAATTTTTAACTCCATCTGAATCTTAGTCCCATTTTATCTAGGGACTTGGTCATCGGATAAAAGGTGTAAACGTATATTCGGAGGACGATGAATGTTAATTATATATCTTATTTTGCTAGTCATAATGATCACCTGGATTAACTGGCGGTTGCTAATCAAGTGGTTTTCTAAGACCAGTTCTCTAGGTAGTGGTTTAATGTATTGGTTAGTGACAGGACTCGCTTGGTTTTTTATCAATTATAATTGGTTATTTCGTCCAGAGGCCTCATTTTTCCATCAATGGATAGCTCCTTTGGTGAATCTTTCATATGTTTGGGTCATTGGTGGAATCGTTCTACTGTTCCTTTTTCCCATTTTATTTATCATGAAAAGATTGAGTAATCGTGCCAATACTGGGCAGAAAGATAGACAAAGGAGTAGTATGGATGTTAGTCGTCGTAGGTTTTTGCAAAACGTAGTATATGCTTCGCCTATATTGGCTTTGGGAGTAAGTGCTAAAGGAGTGTATTCTGCGGCAAGTGAAATGGTTGTTCGCCAAGTGCCATTGGCTTTCCCAGGACTTCCTCAAGATTTACAAGGGTTTAAAATAGCACAACTTAGTGATACTCATCTAGGTCCATTCTTTGGACTGGAGCGGTTAGATGAAGTGCTGCAATCCATCATTGAGGAAAATCCTGATATGGTAGTTATTACGGGAGATCTAATCGATGATCTGACGTTGCTTGAACCAATGATTAGAAAGCTTAACCAATTTTTTTCACAAATACCTTATGGTATCTATTTTTGTTGGGGAAATCATGAATACTTCAAGGATATCAATCGGATTCGTAGGGAACTAGCAAAAAGCCCGATTCATGTGTTAGAAAATAGTAATATACCTGTAAAGGTAGGCAAGACTACGTTTTATATGTTAGGTGTTGATTATCCTTGGCCAAAAGACACTGGTGCAAATAAAAGAACACGGGAGCAGTTTATGGAAAGGGCTGTAAAAGATATACCTAAGGATGCTTTTAAAGTACTATTAGCACATCATCCTGATTTTCTTTTTAATGCTTTCTCATCCCAAATCCCTCTTACCTTGTCAGGACACACTCATGGAGGACAAGTTAATATCTTGGGAAAATCCTTATTGCCAGTGAGTTATCATTATATGCGTGGTCTTTATCAAGAAAACCATTCATATGGGTATGTAAGTCCAGGAACAGGCCAATGGATACCATTTCGCCTTGGCTGTCCGCCGGAAATTAGTATCTTTACTCTTACGGCTAAAAATGAAGTGGCCTTATAAGGTTTGAAGAATTTTTGGACAATCATGCGGAGCATTAATAAATGTTCCACATGATTGTCCAAAATTCGTTTATCAAAGAACAAATTTATGTAGAGTACTTATTTATTACTACCATTCTTAAAAACTATAGGTCGTCATGTATTTTGTATTTTATCTCTTACGTTATTGTTTTTTAAAATTTTTATGGTATCTTAATATGTATTGCGTATTTTAAAAAATTAGGTAACTTGCTTGTAGATGACTTTGGCTGATATTGTACCATTAGTTACTTAAATCGTAAATCAAGCGTCAAGAAAGGAAGAATTAAATGAAAAAATTTGTTACTTCTCTGCATTTTCAAGTGTTTTTTTCGATCGTTTGTGGCATAGCTTTGGGACATTTTTATCCTGGAGTAGGCGAGAGTATGAAACCTCTTGGTGATGGATTTATAAAATTAATTAAGATGATTATTGCACCAATTATTTTCTGTACCATCGTAACAGGCATAGCAGGTATGGATGATATGAAAAAAGTGGGGAGAGTGGGAGCGAAAGCACTTATTTATTTTGAAGTGGTCACGATCTTTGCCTTAATTATGGGATTGTTTGTGGTAAACTGGTTCGAGCCAGGAGTGGGCATGAATGTGGATGTCAAATCCTTGGATACAGGAGCCATATCAGCTTATACTACGGCAGCAAAAGCCCATAATACGGCTGATTTTATTATGAATATTATTCCATCAACGGTAGTAGACGCATTTGCGAAGGGCGATATATTGCAAGTATTATTATTTTCCGTTATGTTTGGTGGAGCCTTATCAGCCATGGGTGGCAGAGAAACCAAATTATTTGGAGTGATTACTGAAATTTCCCATGCTTTGTTTGGTATAGTGGATTTTATTATGAAACTGGCCCCAGTTGGTACATTTGGTGCAATGGCTTTTACCATTGGTAAATATGGCATTGCCTCTCTCATACCTCTTGGAAAATTGTTAGCCTGTTTCTATATTACCTGCGCCGTTTTTATCTTCGTTGTGATTGGTCTAATTGCCAAATGGGCAGGATTTAGTATTATAAAATTTATATCCTATATTAAGGAAGAGTTTTTGATCGTGTTAGGTACAGCTTCCTCTGAAAGTGTATTGCCTCGCATGATTAATAAATTAGAGAAGTTAGGGTGTTCTAAGTCCGTCGTTGGTTTGGTCATTCCCACAGGCTATTCCTTTAACCTTGATGGAACCTCCATATATCTTACGATGTCGGCTATTTTCGTTGCACAAGCAACAAATACAGATCTTACTATCATGCATCAATTGACGATCCTTGCGGTACTTTTGTTAACATCTAAAGGGGCATCTGGTGTGACAGGAAGTGGCTTTATTGTACTTGCTGCTACCTTATCGGCGATACCAACCATTCCTGTGGCGGGTCTTGCTTTAATTTTTGGTATTGACCGCTTTATGTCCCAAGCGAGAGCCGTAACCAATTTAATTGGTAATGGTGTAGCTACCGTGATTGTTGCTAAATGGGAAAATGAATTAGATGAAAAACAATTTCTTCATGTTTTAAATGAGACAGAGGTTGTAGAGGAATCCGATGTTCTAAATGAAAAGCTGTTGCAAAAACAAAATTCCTAGTGTAGACTATTGTAAATTAATAAACCAGGCTTTGCTTTTAAATGAAAGCGAAGCCTGGTTCTTGTTGTCTATAATTGCTCTTAAAGAGATAGTAGGGGATATAATTCTTTATTTTCCCTTTCTACTCGTTTTCTTAGGGTGATAAAGACTTTATGAGATTCAGTAAGGAAGGCGGCTGGACTAGCAGCAATTTTATTTGTTGTAGCAAAGTTATTCTTGAAGTCCTCAAATGCCTTGGCTAAGCCGCCCATTTCCGTATGAAATCCTTGACTGGTGGTTTTGACTTTAAGGTTAGTATGGCTCATTAGAGTAGGATATAAAAACTTATCTTCACTGATTGCATGAATTTTGAGTTTTCCTGATAGTTGGCTCAATAATAATGAAATGGCGCCGGCATTATCCTTAACCTGTTGCTCTGATTTATGTATGGCCATTTTATCCATTAGATCCAAAAAGTCTTGGTGTTGTCGCTCTAAATTTGTTGTATCTATCATGTTAGATCCTCCTGATTGTTTTATTTCTATGGCGTAAGTATATAATAGAGGATACATAGTTACTGTGATTATAGTCACAATAACTAGGATTGAGTAAACTTTTTAAAATGTTTGTGAAAAAAGTAAAAGAATATAGGTTTATCTTTTGACGAATCCTTTTAAGAGTCGTACAATTGAAGATATTGCTATATAAGAAAGAGTTAATGTAGTAGTCTCTCAGAAAATTTCATTAGAACGGCAAAGGATGAGCATAACTAACACTTCGCCGTTTTACTTAACTTACGCTTATAGTTATGCTCATCCTTTGCCTGTTTACGGCGATATATGGTTATTTTCCGAGAGCCTACATGTAATATTGGGAGGTAAATGTGGTATATAATCCTGCAAATCCAATGATTGTTCAGGGGGATTTCTCTGTATTGCTAGAGGCTTATCATGATGATTTTGAAACGGTTCGTGCTGGACTATCTGCCTTTGCTGATTTAGAAAAAAGTCCCGAACATATTCATACATATCGTATTACCCCTCTGTCTTTGTGGAATGCTGCAGCCACAGGGCAGACTGCGGCTGAAGTGCTTGAATTTCTATTAACATATGTAAAGTTTCCTTTGCCTAATAATGTGTGCCGTGACATTGAAGGCTACATGGGTCGTTATGGTTTGGTTAAATTAATGGCATATCCGCCAATGGTTTTAGAAGAAACAGCAGATAAACCTGCTATACCTGGAGAATTTCTATATCTTTATTCTAAGGATATTCCTACGATTATGGCTATCGCTGGTCATAAAGAGACTAAGGCCATATTTTCAGGAAAATTAGATGAACATACTTTAGTAATTCCAGCAGGAAAACGAGGAATTATAAAGCAACTCTTAGTTAAAATTGGCTATCCTGTTGAAGATTTAGCCGGATATGTAGATGGAGAAAAATTAACGGTTGCTTTACGACATAAGAATCTAGACGGGCGTGATTTTTCCTTAAGGGATTATCAGCAGCAGGCTGTCGATCTCTTTTATGATGGAGGGCGAGAAACGGGCGGTTCAGGAGTATTAGTTTTACCCTGCGGTGCAGGAAAAACGGTTATTGGCATTGGAGCTATGGAGAAAATTTCCATGAATACGCTGATACTCACAACCTCAACCAGTGCCGTACATCAATGGATGAGGGAAATTGTTGAAAAAACAGATTTACCGCCTGAAATGGTGGGTGAGTATTCTGGTGATCGAAAAGATATCTGCCCCGTAACGGTTACTACATACCAAATGGTAACCTATCGCCCTGTCAAAAATGGCCCATTTCCTCACTTCGAAATTTTTAATGCTCGGGCCTGGGGTTTAGTGATTTATGATGAAGTACATACTTTGCCGGCTCCCGTATTCCAAGTTACAGCTGAATTACAGGCTAAACGCAGGTTGGGTTTAACAGCAACTTTAGTGCGTGAGGATGGAAAGGAAGCCGATGTATTTACCTTAATTGGCCCTAAAAAATTAGATGTTCCCTGGAGTGAAATGGAAAATGCGGGCTGGATTGCTACCGCAATTTGTACGGAAGTACGTGTGCCTATGGATTTCTCCTTGCGAATGGAATGTGCGCAAGTTCCAGAGCGAACAGCATATCGTCTGGAAGCGGAAAATCCTGATAAATTAAAAGCAATCGAATATATCTTGCATAAACATGCTGGGGAAGGTATATTGATTATTGGTCAATATATAAAACAGTTAGAGGCTATTGCTGAATATTTTAAATTTCCTCTCATTACGGGTAAAATGCCAACAGCAAATCGGGATACCTTGTATCAAGAATTTCGTAACCGTAATATTCCAGTGCTTATCGTATCAAAAGTTGCTAATTTTGCGATTGATCTGCCTGATGCTGCAGTAGGTATACAGGTTTCTGGAGCTTTTGGTTCTCGCCAAGAAGAAGCCCAGCGTTTGGGAAGAATCTTACGTCCGAAACAGGATGGTCGATGTGCTTACTTTTATAGTGTAGTATCTAAGGATTCAAGAGAGCAGGAGTTTGCTCATCATCGTCAGTTATTTTTAACGGAACAGGGGTATCAGTATCAAATTTTAGATTTTGAAGAAGATTTGATATAGGTGAAGCTTAGCAGCATGATTCGCTCATGGGAGGAAACACTGTCAATGGAAGGAATGGAGCATATTGTCAAATAAAAAATTATCCTTGCTATTGGATAAAGCATATACATTAGAAGAAGTCTATACCCTAAATAAGACTGTTTTAAATAGAATGTGCTGGTTATTTGATGTTAGCGGCTGGGTGGGCAATGTTCCTAATTTATTGCGTGAGGCTATCTTTCACATCCCCCGTTTTGCCGGTGTATATCATTTACTCAGAGAAGAACAGAAAAGCATAATGAATTTTTTATGTGAGTCTGGTGGTAAGCCAATAGCTATAAATCAAGTATATGAACATTTTCTTTACAACTTGTCAATGAAAAAAATAGATGCTGCAATTACAGATTTACTGCAGCAAGGTTGGCTGCTAGAAGGTGAGAAGCCTCAGGTATTGTTAGCTATACCTGATTTTAAGAAGACTCTTGATAAGATGTCAGCCTTTTATTATTTCTTAGAAGCTCAGTTACCTGCCACACACCCTGCAACAACAAGTGGAGGACAGTGTCTGACTGATTTGATTGAAATAGCAGCGTTTATGTATGTAGAAACTCCTAAACTCACGGTGAAAAAGTTCATGGCAAAGTCGCTATTGCGTCGTTTAATGCTACGTTTAAGCCCTATGGCGTCTTCTCAATGGGAAGACGCTGCTGATGAGAACATCTATACGAATACCATGCGGATGCTTCTAGGTATCCTACATGAAATTGGAGCTCTGAGGACTAGCGTTGATAGAGGTGATCATTCTTATTATCAGCTCCATTCAGAAAAATGGGATGACTTTATTTTTTCGCCCTCTTCTCATCGTTTGCTGTATATGGTAAGTTGGCAAATTACCAGAATTCAATATCAAAAAGGGGGGAGCTTGCCTTTCGTTGCTAGTTTGTTGCAGCATGCAGCACAAATGAAGGGGGCTTGGCTAACCGGCGCATCTTTAATGAAGAACAGCATTGTTGCTGAATCCTCCGTGTTGTTCTCTGAGAAAGATCCCTTTAGTAGTGAAGAATGGTTAGAAACAATTATATTAGAGCCTTTTATGTATTTAGGCTTATTTGAAAAAACTACAGCAGAGTTACCTACTCAGTGGTTGATAGAAGACCAAAGGCCAAGAAATTTTTGGCGATTAACATCTCTTGGTTTAACCTTGGCCCAGTGGCTTGCTGAAGAAAAAGATGCTAGTAAGGCCATTAGCCAAATGGTTAAAATAGATATGTATCATAAAGATACAGATGGCATATTTGCTCCATTGTTTTCTAAGTGGCGACAGGTTCTGCCTGCTGAGCTAGAGCAACAACTCATTATTCAACCAGATCTATCTTTTTTTGTGCCTAAAAATGTTACACCTTATTTATTGTGGATATTATCTGTGTTTGCAGAGACTCAGATTCAAGATTATGTATATCAGGGGATGTTTACTCGTAATAGCATGCTTCGTGCCTTAAAAGGGGGAGCAGTGGTGGATGATTTATTTGCAGTTTTAAAAGATCATAGCAAAGTGCAGCCATCTGAAAATGTACTGTTGACTCTTCAGCAATGGGCCAATGCTTATGATAAAACCTTGTTCTCTAGGGCAATGGTATTGGCTTGCGATACTCCTGAATTGGCAACTGAACTTATTGCTCAGAGTAAATTATCCAATTGGATTATTGGATTAATCGGTCCCCAAACCTTATTGATAAAACCAGAGGGAGAAGGAAATATTCGAAAATGGTTGGAAAAGAAAAATTGGGTACCGCGGCCTGGGGTAGTTACTGGAGAAAGGTTATACGCTTGGCTAACAACAGTAAAAAACGAAAAGTAAGCTGATTTGTGCTATAATGTAGGTACGAAATTTAAAAATGATAGGGTGAATAGTATTATGGCGAAAATACCAAAAAATTTAAGTGACACTGCTATGTTCGGCGATTATAAAGAAAATATTACCTTCGAAAATGATAATTTTGCAGATGAAGTAACAACGATTCAGCCAAATCGAGGGATAAAAAAAGAGAGTCAAAGCTATACAAGTGAGTTTTTTACTCCAGAGTTACAAGAAAAGGTTGGAAAAGCTTTATTGGAGTTAAAGGTTAAATTATATAATGAAGGCATCCTAGATTTTGATATTAAGGTGACAACTCAGGATAAACAAATTATCTTAACAGGGGTTCCCAGTAAGGCTGAAAAGAAAAAAGCCAGATAACCGGAGGTCCTATGATGAAGGAAAGTGCTTTTATATTTCTTAAAGAATGGTTTCACACCTATGTACAAGGCTTTTATTCAACAGACGAGCAATTGCAATTTCACATTCGCTTGAAAGAAGAACATACCTTACGTGTACTAGAGAATGCTATAAGAATTGCTACATGGCTTGGTTGTACCTATGAACAAATACTAGGTATCAAGATGGCAGCTTTATTGCATGATGTTGGACGATTCCAGCAATTTCAGACTTATCGGACCTTCAATGACGCATTGTCCGTTAATCATGCTCAATTAGGACTAGAAGTGCTAGAAGAATCGGGTATTCTGATGAGAGCCGGATTAAGTGATAAAGAGCAAGACATTGTCAAACAAGCTGTACTATATCACAATCGACGTCATCTACCACTAGGTGCGATTGAAGATTGGTTAATGCCTGCCAAAATTATTAGGGACGCGGATAAACTCGATATTTTTTCCATGCTAGTAACGAAAGATAAGAATACTAAGATTCCTCCATCTTTAGAGTTACAAGATGCTAATTTATATTCAGTAAAAATTGTAGAGGATATTTTACAAGGTAAATTAGTGGAGTATCCTGATATAAAAACAGGAAATGATTTAATGCTCTTTCGTCTGTCTTGGATCTATGATATATACTTTTCATATTCCTTTTCATATATTCTAGAGCGGGGGTATTTAGATCAATTGATTGCCATGTTGCCTGCCAAGGAAGATATTGCTTGTGTGCACCAATGTTTACGGCAGTACGCCCAGCATCGTGCTACCCCAAAGACAAGTGTTTGATGTTTTAAAATAGTTATTGTGAAGTAAGAAGTAGGAGTGAGGGGAATATGCAGGAAGCTTTGGAATCGCCCAACGGTAAGTTTTTCATTCGTATTGCTTCTCTTAGTGATATTGAACAAATTACGGAGATTTATAATCAAGGCATACAGGATCGTATCGCTACGTTAGAAGCTAATACAAAAAGTGTTGGAGAAATGGTAGAGTGGCTGAGCAGTAGAAGTCCAAGACATAAAGTATTGGTAATGGAAGATGAAAAAAAGTCTATAAAGGGCTGGGCCTCATTGAATGTTTTTAATACTAGAGAGTGTTATCAGGGAGTAGCTGATTTATCCATTTATATTAGAAGAGAAGAACGAGGTAAAGGTCTTGGTAAACAACTATTACTAGCTTTAATGGAAGTGGCAAGACAGGTGGGATTTTACAAAATGGTACTTACTACTTTAGCCGTCAATAGTACAGGCCATAGGCTATATTATTCTGTTGGCTTTAGGAAAGTAGGGACTTATGTAAAGCAGGGAATGTTAGATGGTAAATGGGTAGATGTGCATGTAATGGAGAAATTCTTATTAGAGTGACAAGTATATAATTTAACATTACTACAACTGCCTTCATCCAACAAGGCAGCTGTTTTTTATTGTGATAAAAGTAAAAATGTATAGTATTTCCCTTGGAAAAGAGGATGAGAAGAAATGTATTCAACCACACTATGTTTTTTAATCAGAGACAATGAAATTTTGTTAGGTATGAAAAAAACGGGTTTCGGTCAGGGAAAATATAATGGATTTGGTGGTAAAATTAAGCAGGGAGAAACAGTACTACAAGCAACTGTACGGGAGTTAGAAGAAGAAAGTGGTATTCTGGTGGAAGAAGAGCAACTAGAACATGTGGGTATACTGGATTTTATTTTTCCTGCTAGTCCCCAACTAAGACATGATGTACATATTTTTCTGGCTCGTTCCTGGCAGGGTGAGCCATTAGAGACAGAAGAAATGAGACCTCAATGGTTTTTACATTCAGCTATTCCCTATGCCCAAATGTGGCAGGATGATATATTCTGGCTGCCTAAGGTATTGGCAGGAGAGACAATAAAAGGATCTGTAGTATTTGCAGAAAATAATGAAGATCTATCTGAAATCAATATATAATGAATAAAAGCCCTTCCGTGTCACGAGGACAAAGAAGGGCTTCTATTTTGAACAAATTATAGAGAACTACGGCCTAGACGTGGGTGACGTACAGGCTTTAGGCTAAGCTTTAAGATGAAGGATAGTGCTTGTTTCATAGTGAGATCTTGTCGACCTTTGGGTGTTTCAATAACACATAATGGATCGTCCATACCAATTTCACTGGCGGGTAAATATACATATTCCTCTGTGATATTATCGCCAAAAATAATGCCTGTCTTCAAGTGGGCTACTGTCATTCTACTCATATAGTACCTCATAATAATGTATTTATAATGATTATTAAATTGATTATATAATATTCAACTGCAAAAGTAACTATATATTAACCAATAGTGAGCAAATAAGAAAGTTCTGAGGAATCAGATGTATAACGATTCTTCCTATATTGAATAGCATATAGTATAGGCTATTCAATAGTGTTGAGGATGGGTGAGATAGAGTGTGGCGAAATATTCGACAAATTATTTATTTCCCTAATAAGTGTATGGGTGCATACACTGCGATCTTTATCATTATTTGGTTGGGAGCTTGGATTATGAATGGTTTAAAAAATACCCAATTTGATTTAAATCAATTTCGTGATACTTACATTTGGTTGATGACCCAATTAAATGCTACACATGCTATCAATTCTATCTGGAATAGCCCAAAAGGCACATGTCCAGATACGTTAGGAATAAAAGAGGATAGGACAGGTTAGCATAATAGTGTTAGATCATGATGGTATGGGGAAAAGAAATTATATCTTTTCCCCAAGTCTATTTTATGATACAATTTGTGGATATATAAGAAGCTACTACAGTGTTACTTCTAAGATAAACAAATGAACTTGTATTGAAATGTTGGCAGTATTTATCTGAGCAAGAGTAGTACTGGCTGTAATTTAAAAGAGGTTTATAATAGATGGCTATTATGGTACCGATAGAATAAGAAGGCTGGGGGGATGCAAAGATGAATTTATGGATTACAGAGTCGCAAACAGAAGACTTAGGCTTAAAGGCGCGTGTAAAAGAGACATTATTTATGGGTAAATCTGATTTTCAAGATGTAGCGGTAGTTGATTCCCATCAATTTGGCCGTATGTTAGTGTTAGATGGTGTATTTCAAACATCTGTGGCGGATGAATTTATTTATCATGAAATGATTGCCCATGTTCCTTTATTTACTCACCCTAATCCAAAACAGGTATTAGTCATCGGTGGTGGTGATGGTGGTACAGTTCGTGAGGTTGTTAGGCATGATGCCGTTGAAAAAGCGGAAATGGTCGAAATTGATGGTGTGGTAGTAGATGTTTGTAAAAAGTTCCTGCCGGAAATTAGTCAGGCTATAATCAACAACCATCCTAAATTAGAACTTAAAATTGGTGATGGTATTTCTCATATGAAAGAGGCAGAGAATAAATATGATGTAATCATCGTAGATTGCTCTGATCCGATAGGTCCTGGTGAAGGATTATTTACACCTGAATTTTATCGCAATGTGTATAAAGCGCTAAAAGAAGATGGATTATTTGTACAACAGACTGAGTCTCCTTTTTATCATCAAGAGTTAATTACATACTTACATAAAGAAATTGGGCAATTATTTCCTATTACGAAAACCTATTTGGCGAGCATTCCAACCTATCCAAGTGGATTACATTGTTTCACTATGGGTTCAAAAAAATATGACCCTACACAAGTAGATACAGAAAATATTCAAGAATTAACAACTCGTTATTACAATAATGAAATTCATAGAAGTTCTTTTGTGCTGCCTAATTTTGTACGGGATTTATTGAAGTGAGCTAACTTTCTTCCGAGAATACCGAGGAAAATAGATAAAACAGAAAAAAGTTAGTTTACCCTATTGCATTTATGGTTAAGATCATATATAATAATAAATGTTGTAATTCCTTGATAGCTCAGTTGGTAGAGCAATCGGCTGTTAACCGATCGGTCGTAGGTTCGAGTCCTACTCAAGGAGCCATAATGGCCCGTTGGTCAAGCGGTTAAGACACCGCCCTTTCACGGCGATAACGGGGGTTCGATTCCCCCACGGGTCACCATTTCGGGCGATTAGCTCAGCTGGGAGAGCGCCTGCCTTACAAGC
>JARBUM010000271.1 GCA_029239675.1 Pelosinus sp.
AATCCAACCCAGTCCGCAGGGTAGAAATACCAAAAGAAACGAAAGTGATCTCAATTGCCAAGGTACATTCAAGAAGAAATGACTTTAAACAAATTTGTTTTCACGTTGCAAGACTACATATTTCGCTTACTTTTCAAAAATTCAAGCACACATAGTTGAAACATTGAAAACAACTCCTGTTAGTGTTAAAATATGGTAGAGTAAAAATATTACCTGCGTTGGCATTGTGAATTGCCAATGCAGTACCAAATTTATATTTTCGACAGGAGGTAAATATGGATTTAAGAAAGTCTTTTGATAGTGAAGTAGCAAATTATGATAAATGGAGACCACGTTATTGTAATGAACTTTTTAACGATATTATAGAATATTCAAAACTTGATTCCGAAAAGGAATGTATTGAGATAGGTTGTGGTACAGGGCAAGCTACCGAACCTATATTAAAAACTGGCAGTTCTCTTTTAGCATTAGAGCTTGGTGAAAACTTTACAGAATTTACAAGAAATAAATTTAGCCATTACAAGAATTTTCAAATAGAAAATGCTGATTTTGAAAAATTTGAATTAGTAAATAACAAATTTGACCTTATGTTTTCTGGAACAGCTTTTCATTGGATATCTGAGGAAATTGGTTATCCTAAAGTTTACAATATTTTGAAAAGCGGTGGAACAATGGCACTTTTTTGGAATAAACCAGGACCTAAAAGTTTTGATGACCAGTTGCACTTAAAAATGCAAGAAGTATATGCTAAATATCGTGGTCCAGAGGAAATGCAAAAAGCTAAAATTGAGCGTGAAAATTCACAAGAGCGTTATGCAAAAATAATTAGTACAATTGAAAAGTATGGTTTTGTTAGAGCAGAATGTCGTTTGTTTAAACAAGTAAGAGAGTTTACTGCAGATGAATATATTGGTTTATTAAGTACATATTCTGATAATATTGCTTTACAAGAGCCAGTTAAAACACAATTTTTAACAGATATTCGTGATGTAATTTATAGTTTCAATAATATCATAAAAGTTTATGACACCATGGAGTTATATTTATCAAAAAAGCCGTAAACACATTATATAAGCAATCGTAGTAGGATGCTCAAACAAATCTCAACTTCCTAATTAGGTACATTTTCTGCATTATATGACATGGCCGTTTTTTATTTTTAGTTACTTGACTGTATTTATAACGAATTTTTCAAATAAAAAGAGTGGCAAGGTATAAAACCTTACCACTCTTTCAATTTTTGATTACAAAAACACTGTTATGACAAACCCACCATTAGATTAAATAGTGTTCTTATAATTCCCGTTTGGCGGAGCTGAGGGGAGTTGAACCCCTGCCGATTACATGCATAACTTTTGCAATACCGCTCTTAACTTTTGCAATACCGCTCTTAACTTTTCCATATTTAATTAAGTTTCCAACACTTTTCAGTAAGACAGAATAATAGGATGCCGACCGCAACTGTGAAAAGAACCAGATAACCGCCTACATACTTCCCACTAATGTAGATTTTACAAGATCATATCTCTCTATTTATCCATTTAAAGGATGAAAGCACAGCACTTTCCGACCGCTAGCTGAAGCGGACAACGAGGAGCAAATTTGCAATAGGTAATCGCATATTCTTTGTCCTCTGTGTCCGGCATTACTAATTCCTGATTCCATTTTTCTCCTACCCTTGGAACTGCATTCATCAACAGCTCTGTATATGGATGTGCCGGATTGTCCATGATTTCTTTTGCCTGCCCATATTCTATTAAGCAGCCTCTATATAAGGTTGCAATATAATCCGATACATAGTACGCTGTCGAAAGATCATGCGTAACATAGATGAAAGAAACATTGTACTTATCCTTCAATTCTTTAAACAAATTAACAATATTCATTTTCATAGACGCATCAATAGCCGCAACCGGTTCATCGGCTATGATAAGCTTTGGTCTGGTAATGAGTGCTCTGGCAATCGACACCCGCTGCAGCTCACCACCGGAAAATTGGGCAGGGTATTTCCCCTTTACTACCTCCAGTGACATACCAACGCTTTTTAGTGTATCATCAACTAACTTCTCCGCTTCTTTATTATTTTTTGCAATTTTTAATCGAAGTGCAGTATTAAACAGGTAAGTATCGACTGTTTTACGCATCGAAAAAGCTTCATAAGGATTTTGAAATATCGGCTGTACGTCCAGTCTAAATTGAAAAGGATCGTACCCCTTATGATCTTTATAAGATCTGCCGGAAAGTACTATATCCCCCTGATCGGGGTTATGCAGACGCAGTATCATCTTGCACAACGTAGACTTACCACAGCCAGATTCACCTACGATCGAAAGTATGACCGGCTTACCAGCATCAATATCAATGCTGACATCATCCACAGCGACAAGTTTCTTTTTGCTGAGCATACCACCAATCTGAAACAATTTACTGACTTTTTTTATTTCAAGCAGTTTTTCAGACATCTTACACTATACCTCCATGATGCCGCTCTGTGGCATCTTTAAATTCTAAAAGAACAAGGAATAAGCGCCATTGTGCGAATATAAGAATGAAATTCCACTGGAATTCATCCTTATATTTACCACACTCCCTCCTTGTTCAGCAAATGACAGGCTGCAAAACGCCCCTGCTCCACTTCACGAAACTTCGGTACCGATTTCCTGCATTCCTCGGTTGCTCTGGGACAACGAGGCGCAAACCTACAGCCGGGCGGTGGGTTTGTAAGAGCCGGAGGTCTTCCCGGTATACCTGCTTTCTGACTCTTGTCACCTACCCGCGGAAGGGCACCTATCAGCATTTGCGTATACGGATGCATCGGTTTTTCAAAAATATCTTCTGTTTTACCCAACTCAATAATACTTCCGGAGTACATAATACCCATACGATCTGTTATCTGATAATGTACACCTATATCATGGCTTACGATCACCATGGTGTTCCTTAACTGCTTTTGAAGACGCATGAGCATCATAAGTATACCCCGCTGCACTACAACATCAAGAGCCGTAGTTGGTTCATCTGCCAGGACTACATTGGGTGACATAAACGTAGCCAATGCTATAATAGCACGCTGCCTCATCCCCCCTGAAAGCTGGAAAGGATACGCCTTAAGTAAATCAGGAGAGAGACTGAGCTCTTCCAAATAGTCTGCGACCCTCTTTAATATATGTTCTTTCGGTTCTCTCCTTTTATCCGCTTTCGGAATAGAATCCAGAAACTGATTTTTTAACGGAACGATCGGATTCAGTACACTCTGTGCTGCCTGCGGCACATAAGAAATATTATTCC
>JARBUM010000108.1 GCA_029239675.1 Pelosinus sp.
GGACATAAAGTACGCATTTAATAATGATGGTTATGGGGCGGTCATTAGTGCTTCCAGGAGTATAACATATGCTTATAGAGCAGATAAATGGAAGAATAAATTTAGCGAAAAAGAGTTCGATCTGGCTGCAAGGGCAGAGGTTGTTGATATGAATAACAATATTAACAAGATTATTCAGTCAAGGCAATAATTTTAAAGAAGATAAATATGATTTCAGATATTGAGCTTTTAAAATTCATTCATTCAAAGTCGCATTGGTTGCGTCTATTATCTAATAGCCGCTAAAAACTGCTTAGACACTGCTTATTTTTGAAAAAATAATAAAACTCAAATAAAATAACGTAAAATTTAGATCTTTTACAATGTTTTTTTATCAGATAAATTGCCTGTGAGTCCTTATATTATAGTGGGGCAGGTGCTTGATTTTTTTCTGTAAAAAATCTATGTAAAGCGAGCCTACCAGGCACACCATAAGAAATTCAATAAAATTAAGCCCTCTAAGGTATTAAACTTTAGAGGGCATTTTGCTTTTTATAGGATAGGGGCAAATACATAAAAAACGCATCGATATTATTAATATTAGCGGGGCTTTAAAAGAATAGATAGAAAATTAAATTTCATTTGCTTTTTCTCGAGGGCCCAATGCTTTATTTGTAAATTAATCTTGTTTGGAACCTTTTTTCTAGAACCATGGCTAACGAATTGACGCAGATTTCTGCAACTAGTATGCATGGGTCTAGAGGCTAATGCATACTAGTTATTGATAGCTAGCAATAACTATGATGTTTTTTAATTAATTGATTGATTAATTTGGAGGTGTTAGTGTAGAGAAGGATGCTCAGACCAGGCTGATTGAAATTACGGTGCCGTTGTTTGCACAAAAAGGCTTTGTGGCCGTATCTATACGGGAATTGGCGCAGCCCGTATTTGCTGCAGACCAAGTGGCGGCATCTATATGTATGTGAGCATTGAGTGAGGAGGAAAGGCAGAAATGGGAAGAAGAATAAAAGAGGCAATGCCTGATTTTTTGGAACTCGGTGAGGCTATGAAATTAACTCGGGAACAAAATCGAGAAAATCACCGTCAATTTATAAATCCGGAATTAGTAAATATGATGGCGCTTCTAAATTTTGACAAGTGTTTTGTTAGAGCGGAGGGTACCTCTGTATGGGACGACGAGGGGAATGAATACTTGGATTTTTTGGGAGGTTATGGCGCTCTGAACTTGGGGCATAATCATCCAGAGATCATTGCCGCAGTAGAGTCGGTAAAATCGCCAAATCTGCTACAAGCCGCCCTAAATCCTTTAGCAGGGGCTTTAGCCAGAGATCTGGCACTATTTATGCCAGGCAAATTGCAATATTCATTTTTTGGCAATAGTGGAGCGGAAGCGGTGGAAGGGGCCTTGAAACTGGCACGAGCTTATAGTGGAAAAATGAAAATTATCTCTTGCGAGGGTGCTTTTCATGGAAAGTCTTTTGGAGCCTTGTCAGTTACAGGGCGGGAGAAATATCGAAAACCTTTTGCTCCTCTGCTGTCGGTAGTAGAATTCGTTCCGTATGGGGATAGTGGGGCTCTTGAAAAATCTTTAGCCAAGAAAGATGTGTCAGCTTTCATTGTGGAACCTATCCAGGGAGAGGGCGGTGTTATTGTGCCGCCGGAAGGATATTTGAAAAAAGTCAGGGATATTTGTACAGAACATAATGCGTTGCTCATTGTTGATGAAATTCAGACAGGGTTTGGACGTACTGGTAAACTGTTTGCTTGTGAACACGAAGGGGTTGTTCCCGATATTATGTGCATATCCAAATCTTTTGGAGGTGGGGTAATGCCGCTGGCAGCCTATACAGCTATAGAAAAGGTCTGGAAACGCGCTTATGGCAGCATGGAAAAGGCGACTCTACATACGTCTACTTTTGGCGGAAATTCTCGGGCGGCAGCGGCTGGAATTGCTACTTTAGAGATCATTTACCGAGAAGATTTATCACATCAAGCGGCAGAGAAGGGCGAATATCTTTTGGAAAGATTACGGCAGTTGCAGCAAAAATATCCGTTTTTGCAAGAAGTCCGCGGGCGAGGGCTTATGATTGGCCTTGAGTTTAGCCAGCCGAAACAGGAGGGGCTTTTTAACAAGCTGACTGGAGGAGTTGTGGGAAAATTAGCTGACGAATATCTGGGAGCAATGATAGCAGGAGAACTTTTGAATAAACATCAAATTATTACTGCATATACTTTAAATAATCCTAATGTTATTCGCCTAGAACCGCCGCTTACCGTATCTTATGAGGAACTTGATAAATTGCTTGTGGCTTTGGATGAAATTTGTGCTAAGAACAAGGGGGTTGGCGATATGGTGATATCCAGCAGTAAAACGATATTGGCCTCTTTGGTTAAAAAGCATAATAGAGTTAATCCCAATGTACTGTAAACCAGAACAAAATGGACGTACAAAACTAGAGTAAGGCTTCCTCGGAAATTTGTATGCCCTTTTCAGGGAATGTTCGATTCCTACCAGGCATACCATAAGAAAATATAAGCCTTCTAGCGATTTTGCTAGAAGGCTTTTTGGCATAAAAATTGGCTGGTGAGCAGCTGCCCCCTCATGACGGATTAGCTTCTATCATCATCGTTACGGCGGTTATTATTATTCATAAGGCCAATAATTGTAAAGTGGTATAGTAAAAAAAAGCATCGGGTGGCATGCTTTTGTATTCAACAATATATTTTTTTAATAGCGCCATATTATCTTTACTCATTATTCCACCCATATAAATGCTTCTTAGCGATTTCCCATTTTCTTGCCGCTTTTATAAGGCGATTATGGAAGTCTTATTTAATTCTATATTGACAAACTAACGACGTTAGTTTTATAATTAACTTCATTAGTTTTATATTGCTTTGACAATAACGTTTTAGAAACTATTCATGAAAGAACGAATCAATTTAGTGCTACGAACATCCAGAATAAATTAGATAACAATGGAAAGTCGGTGATATTTTTGTGTACACGTGTTAGATTGGACAGTCAGACCATCGTAGCTGCTGCTGCGGGAATTGCTGACTTGAATGGCTTAGATAATGTTACGCTTACTGCCGTAGCAGATCACTTGGGAGTTCGCAAGCCTTCGCTGTATAATCATATTAACGGATTACCTGAATTAAAAGGACAATTGGCGATTTGGGGTACAGATCAACTCCGAGTCAAAATAAGTGATGCAGCTATTGGTAAAGCAAGGCATGATGCCATTGAGGCCATAGCTGAGGCCTACCGGTTATTTGCCAAAGAGCGACCAGGTTTGTACAGGGCCATCGTATCATCCCCAGACCGTGATAATCTAGATCTCAAGGTTGCCATTCAGAAAATGATGGCGGTAATTTCTATGGTACTAGAACCATATAATTTGAGTGATAGTGATAGAACCCATGCGATTCGAGGTTTACGTAGCTTGATGCATGGGTTTGCATCCTTGGAAGAGACCGGATGGTTTGCTGCCCCCGTAGATCGAGAGGAGAGCTATCAAAGGCTAATCAACATTTTCATTCGTGGTATAGAGTCTTCTTGTTGATCAATTTCTGCTATCTATCACTATTAGTGGTAGATAGCAGAAATTGTTTCTAATCTGAACTAATTAGAATTTTAGAATACGAGGATATTATTATGGAATTTTGGAAAAAGAATCTATTTGTGTGCTGGTTTGGCTGTTTTGCCACTGCTGCAGGCTTAAGCCAGATAGCTCCGGTTTTACCTCTATATATTGAACATTTAGGAGTACAAAATATTGAAGAAATCGAACAATGGTCTGGAATTGCATTTGGTGTTACTTTTATCATTATGGCAATTGCTTCGCCAATTTGGGGGCAAGCTGCAGACAGATATGGGCGAAAACCCATGTTACTTCGTGCCAGCTTGGGAATGGCTATTGTCATAACTTGCATGGGATTTGTACAGAACGTTTATCAATTGGTTGGGCTACGGCTAATACAAGGAGCCGTCTCAGGCTTTGTTTCCGCTGCCATAACTTTAATTGCAACCCAAGTGCCAAAAGAGCGTGCTGGATGGGCATTAGGTACGCTTTCCACAGGAGCGGTTGGGGGCATGCTGTTGGGGCCGTTAATCGGTGGCTATCTCGCTGAAACATGGGGATTTCGCAGTGTCTTCTATGCCACGGGTACATTGCTAATGATCGCGTTTATGGCATCTTTTTTATTTGTGCAAGAAGAGTTCAAGCCCCCCACGAAAAATGTACTTTCTTTTCGTGAAGTTTGGAGCCTGATACCTAACCCTAGAATAATGATAACTATGTTTGTGACTACGTTTATCTTGCAACTGGCATTATTATCTATCGAACCGATTATCACAGTGTTTATCACTCAGTTGCATGTCACAAACCATGTTGCTCTCATTTCCGGTATGGTTTTTGCTGCTTCCGGACTTGCCAATATGCTGGCAGCCCCGCAACTAGGGAAAGTATCTGACAAAATTGGTCCTCATAAGGTAATACTAGTGGCTCTTATTGCTGCAGGATTGCTATTTATTCCTCAAGCTTTTGTAACAAATCCCTGGCAATTGATGGGACTTCGTTTTTTGTTAGGTATAGCCGCAGCAGGCTTGTTGCCTTCTATTAATACCTTGATCATGAGTAATACACCGAAGTCTATTACTGGCCGTTCTTTTGGCTACAACCAATCGGCCCAATTTTTAGGTTCCTTTGGTGGCTCGTTGCTAGGTGGTCAGACGGCGGCAACTTTTGGAATCCACTATGTATTTTTTGTCACTGGTTTCTTATTATTACTCAACGCATTATGGGTTTATACAACACTATACAAGCAAGTATCACTGCAACCTAAGTAGTGATTATCTTTACTTAATCTATTTTTAAAACTCAAAAGAATTTCAAAAACTTATTTGGTAGAATCTAATACATAAGGTAACAAAACTAATTTAGTCAGTTTCTGGTTAAGTATTGGAGCTTTCAGATAGGAAGGTAACTTTGGAATTAATTGGACAAAATTTGGTTGTTTATAGATAAATGTATTGCAATGTATAAATTCTTGATGTATAATCAAAACAAGTTAAGTTATTAACTTGTTTGTCAACTTTAGTGTAGAGTACAATGAAGTGCCGACTGGATACGCGTGTGCGTTCTGGTTGGCACTTATTTTTTTTTGTGAGGTGAGTATAGTGTCGATTAATAGCGCCTTGATTATATCAGCATCAATGAGAAGAAGTTTGACAGGAATGCGGGTAGTGATACTGGGTGATGTTAAAGTAGATGCATCTTGGTCATATGGATAGATGAGAATTGGAGCTTCTAGTAAAAATTTAGTGATTGAGTAGTACCTATCTATTTAGAGTATCAGTCGACATTTTATCATCAGAAATAGTCATAACATGATTCATGAGTATTCGTGGTACCCATGGATTAAAATAAAAACCTTCATGAGTATTCGTGGTACTCATAAAGGTCGTGAAGATCATAATTCCAGTGGCGCTAGGTTTATTTGTTGTACCCATTTTTTGTCTGCTACTATAGTTTCATCAGCATTTTAAGGGGGTGATTTTATACGCATAGAAAAACAAAAGGCTTCATGAGTATTCGTGGTACTCATGAAGCTAGGCAAATTATCTATTCCCAGTGGCACTAGGTTTATTCAATTTACCCATTGAACATTATAACACTTTACTTTTCCTTTTTCAACAAAATAATAACAAAAATAAATGCTGGATAGGCTTGGTAAATAAGGCAATCGGGTGAAAAAAGAGCACAAATTAATAGAGTTAAAAATAAAATGAAGGTGGTTTTTAAAAATGACAAGAAAAATAGCGATTTATGGAAAAGGCGGAATTGGTAAATCTACTACACAACAAAATACTGCAGGTGCAATGGTACATTTTTATGATAAAAAAATATTCATACATGGCTGTGATCCAAAGGCAGATTCCACGCGTCTTATTCTTGGTGGGATGAATCAAAAAACATTAATGGATATACTTCGCGATGAAGGGGAAGAAAAGATTACTGTTGATAGAGTTGTAAAAGAAGGGTTCGGCGGAATTCGTTGCGTGGAATCAGGTGGTCCTGAACCAGGTGTAGGATGTGCAGGGCGTGGCGTAATCACAGCAATTGATCTTATGGAAAAAAATGGAGCATATTCATCGGATTTAGACTTCGTGTTTTTTGATGTACTTGGTGACGTTGTATGCGGTGGATTTGCCATGCCAATCCGTGAAGGTAAAGCGGAGGAAGTTTATATTGTTGCTTCAGGCGAGATGATGGCTGTTTATGCTGCCAACAATATTTCCAAAGGTCTTCTGAAATATGCAAAACAAAGTGGTGTTCGTCTCGGCGGGATTATTTGCAATAGTCGTAAAGTGGATCGGGAAGTCGAATTCATGGAAGAATTTGCTGCTGCAATTGGTACACAATTGATTCACGTTATACCTCGCGATAATATCGTGCAAAAAGCCGAATTTAACAAAAAAACAGTTGTGGAATTTGATGCTGAATGTGAGCAAGCTCATGAATATGGCGAACTGGCACGCAAAATTATCGAAAATAAGAGTTTTGTTATTCCTAAACCTCTCAGTATGGATGAATTAGAGGCCATGGTTGTTAAATATGGCATGGTTGATTAATTAGAAATAAGGAATAAGGGGGAACGTAAAATTATGATTATGGTTAGAGCAATTATTAGACCAGATAAAAAAGATGCGATTCTTTACGAACTTTCCAGCGCTGGATTTAATGCTGCTACTGTTTATGATGTCGTAGGTCGTGGTAAGCAAAAGGGAATTAAGTTTGGTGACGTTATATATGATGAAATTCCTAAAAGTCTGATTATGTTAGTGGTTAATGATGAAGATAAAGATGATGTGCTAGAGGTTATTCTTCAGCATGCGAAGGTCGGTGAAAACGGATCGTTTGGCGATGGAAAAATATTTGTAAGTTCCATTGATGAAGTCTATACCGTTTCCAGCGGCGCTGCTGGTCTATAAGGAGGTGGCGTTATGAAAGAAATTATAGCCGTAGTAAGGATGAATAAGGTTAGTGATACGAAAAGGGCATTGATAGGAGTAGGTGCTGCTGGTTTTACCGCATTAAAGGTTATGGGACGCGGTAGATTGGTAGAAGATAAAACGGTAATTGCTGAACGTAGAAAAACTTTATTGGCACTCAGTCGTAGCGATGAGCATAATACAGAAAAAATTGTAACCGAATTTTTAGATGGTACGCGTTTATTTCCACGCAGGATGTTTACAGTTTTAGCGCATGATCAAGATGTGCCGAAATTTATCAAGGCCATAGTTGACGCCAATAAGACAGAGTATAAAGTTGGTGACGGAAAAATTTTTGTAGTACCTGTAATGGATGCTGTTCGAGTTAGAACTAAAGAATCTGGAGATGCAGCCATATAGTGGGGTTTAAAATAATTATTAAGATGAATCAAATCGTCTAAAGGAGGAACAAATTATGCCATATCATAAATTTAAATGTAGTGAGTGTATTCCTGAAAGGGAAAAACATGCTGTTATCAAAGGAGCAGGAGAAGATTTGACATCGTGCCTTCCTCTCGGGTACAAAAACACAATTCCGGGTACGATTTCGGAACGCGGGTGTGCGTACTGCGGCGCAAAACATGTTATCGGTGCTCCCATGAAGGATGTTATCCACATGAGTCATGGACCAGTCGGATGTACCTACGATACCTGGCAAACTAAACGTTATATCAGTGATAACGATAATTTCCAGCTTAAATATACTTATGCGACAGATGTAAAGGAAAAGAATATCGTATTCGGAGCAGAAAAAATGCTCAAACAGAACATTAATGAAGCATTTGATGCATTTCCCGATATCAAACGAATGACCATCTACCAAACCTGTGCTACAGCACTGATCGGCGA
>JARBUM010000109.1 GCA_029239675.1 Pelosinus sp.
TTTGTAGTCATCGTACATATTGGGGAGCAGCGTGCAGGGATTATTGTTGATAATCTGATAGGGCAGCAAGAAATTGTAATAAAATCTTTGGGTAAGCTTTTAGCAGGTATTAAAATTATTGCTGGTGCAACTATTTTGGGTAATGGTCAAGTGGCACTTATACTAGATATCGGTTCATTAATCCAATAAGGAGGAACAGCAAATGTCAGAACAGAGTTACTCAAGTAGTGAAGTACAATTAGTTGTTTTTAAATTAGGAAGAGAAGAATATAGTGTCAGCATTTTGCAAGTTCAAGAGATAAAGCGCATTACGGATATTACAAGAGTCCCTCATACACCAGATTATATTAAAGGTGTAATTAATTTACGCGGTAGTGTTTTGCCGGTTATTGATTTGAAGAAGCGGCTGAATTTACCTCAACAGATGTCAACAGAGGATACTCGAATTATTATTGTCAAAGTGGGTGAATTGTCCGTTGGCATGATTGTAGATGCGGTTTCTGAAGTGATGACAATCAATCAAGAAAACATTGACTCGCCAGATGTGGTGGCAGGTAGTGTGGCTGCAAGTTATCTTAGTGGAGTTGGTAAATTAGACAATCGATTACTCATTCTATTAAATTTAGAAGAAATTATTGGTGTTGGGCAGGAAGCAAAAATAGTGTAAGTATATTGAGTTAAGAATGAGGTGGAAATATTGTCTGATGAAATATTGAATTTATCGGCATTACAGCTGGATGCGTTAAGGGAAATTGGCAATGTTGGTGCAGGAAACTCCGCCACAGCATTATCCCAAATTATTAATCGGAAAATTGATATGACAGTTCCTAAAATTGCTATTATGCCTTTAGGAGAAGTACCAGATGTAGTTGGTGGTCCTGATGCAATGGTTGCAGGTGTATATTTGCGAGTATTTGGTCCTGCACCCAGTAGTATTTTATTTCTGCTACCTCGTGACAGTGCGTTTTATTTAGTAGATATGTTAATGGGGCGAGAGCAAGGATATACAACGACATTAAACTCTATGGATGAGTCAGCATTAATGGAAATTGGTAATATTCTGGCAGGTGCTTATCTAAATGCATTATCCCATTTTACTTCATTGACTTTATTGCCATCCATTCCAGCTTTGGCAATGGATATGGCTGGAGCTATCTTAAGTGTTATTTTAATCCAGTTAGGACAAATGGGAGATCATGCTCTGGTAATTGAAACTGAATTTACGACTGAGAGTGATGGTGTAAAAGGACATTTTTTCTTGATTCCTGATCCTGGTTCGTTAAATACTATTTTGGCGGCAATAGGGGTGAAGGAATAATGTCAGAACTGATTAAAGTAGGTATGGCTGATTATAAAGTTGGTCGTAATCCTTCTAGTCTAATTAGCTATGGTCTAGGTTCTTGCATTGGCATTGCACTATATGATGCAGTTGCTAAAATTGGTGGTCTGGCCCATATTATGCTTCCTGATAGTACGCAAGCTCGTTCGGCTGAAAATCCTGCTAAATTTGCGGATACAGCTTTACCCTTGATGCTAGATGAAATGATAAAATTAGGTGCTCTAAAGCCCCGGGTTATAGCAAAAATTGCTGGTGGAGCACAAATGTTTACTTTTGCAAATGCAACTGATGTTATGAGAGTTGGCGAGCGTAATGCCGATGCGGTACATATGTTGCTAAAGAAAATGGATATTAAAATGGTAGCAGATGATACTGGTGGGAATTATGGACGTACAGTCGTATTGCATTTGGATACGGGTATTTATCGGGTAAGAACAATTGCTAAAGGTGAGAAAGAACTATAATCAGGGGGGGATAAAGTGCTTAAGTTGCGTATTGCTTTGTGCTTGGCACTAATTGTCGGTACCCTGACACTACTTAACGGTACGTTACAAGGTGCTAGGCTAGAAACTGTTATTTATCGTTTTATTATTTCAATTGCAATTTTTGGTTTTATTGGCTACGGCTTAGGAATTATAGTTGAAAGATTTTTGCAGCACACAGTGGCTAAAAATTTAGAACAAGAGCAAGAAAAGGATAGTTTAAAAGATGATAAACCTTCTGAGGATAGTCCTGGAGATTCTGAATTTGCCCCATTTACCGCTGATAGTTTTCAACAGGTAAAGCGCCCCGAAGAATGATGTATACGTGAGTTTGTGGGGGTAATTATATATGTCAGATAATAATCAGTCTAAAATGGAAGAGACTATGAAGTTGTGGCTAGAGTATCAGCAGAGTAGGACCGTGGAAACACGAGAAAAATTGATTGAGCGCTACTTAACATTAGTTAAGTTGGTTGCTGGTCGTATTGCTATTAGTTTGCCACAATATGTAGATAAAGATGATTTAATTAGTAATGGTTTTTTTGGTTTACTAGACGCAATTGAAAAATATGATCCAATGCGGGGAATTAAGTTTGAGACCTATGCGGTAGTTCGTATTAGAGGTTCTATGCTTGATGCTATTCGTGCTCAAGATTGGGTGCCGACCAGCATTAGGCAAAAAGCAAAACAATATGAGCAAATTGTATCGCAACTTGAGAATCAGTTAGGCCGTGCGGCTACTGATAATGAAGTTGCTACTGCTCTTGGTATTACGATTAATGAATTATATACGTTATTAAATCAACTCAATGCCAGTACGATTGTGCCTTTAGATGAGTTTATCAAAACAGAAACATCTTCTGCACATTTAGCAAACCCTTCAGAACATATAGAAGTAGAAGAAGTAAAACAAGCTTTAGCTAAAACGATTGATAAATTGCCTGAAAAAGAAAAAATGGTTGTTACTTTATACTATTATGAAGGTTTGACACTTAAAGAAATTAGTTTAATTTTGAAATTGTCTGAAGCACGCATATCTCAGCTTCATACTAAATCAATCTTCCGATTAAGAGGAGCATTATCACGGATAAAATCAAGTTTTATTTGATACCGTAAGGGGGATTAGGGCTATGAGTGGCGATGAAACTATTGAAGTTCAAGATGGAGAAACACTTGATCAAATTGCTGGGTTTTTAATTGATATTAACGATAATGGTGTATTTGTAACAATACATACCCCTAAAGAGGGGACTTCTCCTGCAAATGAAATGGCTGTAATAGAGCAATTGAATAAGCAGGGTGTGATTGAATATAATCGAAATTTAATAATAACGACAATTAAAGAAGCAAATGGACAACCAGTTAAAGTTGCAGAAAAGCCGATAGCAGGACCTCAACCTGAACCTGAAATTCAGATTACTTTAACACGGGATAGAATGGAAGCTTCATTACAAATTGTGTTACCACCAAAGTGTCTCCCTTTAGAAATGGATACTGTATTAGAAAAGATTAAAACTACTGGTATTGTTTTTGGCATTGACCACGAAGCCATCAAAAAGGCTTATGATTCTCCAGGTGTTAACGTAGTGTGTGCTCGTGGGCAACAACCTGTTCATGGTATTAATGCTCAGATTAAACATCATGTTACCATTACAGGAAAAAGTCGGCCACAGGAAATGGAAGATGGTAGTGTAGACTTTAAAAACCTAAATTTATTTACTACGGTGCAAGAAGGAGATATATTAGCTGAGAAGATTCCATCAACGCCAGGAACTCCAGGTATGGATGTTATGGGAAATATAGTTATTACCAAACCTGGAAAAGATATGCAACTTCCCGTAGGAAAAAATGTGAAAATTGTGGATACTAATACTATTGTAGCTGAGATAGCAGGGCAAATTCTGATTACCAATAATAAAATAAATGTATTACCTATTATTGAAATCAAAGAAGATGTAGATGTTTCCACAGGTAATATTGAATTTATCGGTAATGTTACTGTACGTGGTTCTGTGCAACCTGGTTTTTCAGTTAAAGCTGAGGGAAATGTAGAGATATTTGGATCTGTTAGTGGTGGTATCGTAGAGGGAAAAAATGTAATCATAAAAATGGGTATACAAGGTATGCATCGTGGTTATGTGAAAGCTAAGGAAAATGTAGTTGCTAAGTTTATTGAGAATGCTACAGTCCATGCAGGAATGGATATTGTAGTTACAGATGTCGTACTTCACTCTCGCGTTACTGCTGGAAAAAAGATACAAATAGAAGGGCGTCGCGGTTTGATTGCTGGTGGGACTATTATGGCAGGGGAAGAAATTCGTGCTAAAGTAGTGGGTACCCAGATGTCAACAAGTACGGAATTAGAAGTTGGTGTAAATCCAGTACTTAGGGAAGAATATCAACATATACGCAAGGAAATAAAAAAGGTAGAATTAAATCTTGAACAAGCCCAGAAAGCTTTAAATATTTTAAGGTCATTGGATCAGCATACTATACCTCCAGAAAAGCGGGAAATGCTTTTGAAATTGACCAAAGCCCAATTTCATTTGGTAGGTCAAGCAGAAACTATACGTACTCGAATGACAGCCATTGAAGGGGAATTTGAAGAAATGCGCGCAGGACGCATCAAAGTGGCTGATGTGATGTATCCAGGTGTGAAGGTTGTTGTAGGTACACTAGTCAAGCCAATACGAGATATCTTGAAATTTGTTTCTTTATATGCAGAGGATGGAGAAATAAAAGTCGGTACATTTAAATAAAAAATATTTGAAATTGTTCTATTTGTATTCTGTAATAGGATGGTGAGGCTATGTCTATTAATCCAATAGAACTGCAAGTACTGATTCCTAAATCTACCGAAGTAGGAAAAGCTCAGCAGGTTGTTAATCGGCAAGATACTTTGCAGCAGCAACACGCTGCGGAACAATGGAAAGATATTTCTACAAATCGTCAGCAACAGGTACAAAGTACTGCTAAAAATGAAGGCGGTAAGGTTGGGCGAGAAAAACACGCTAAAGAACAAAATCATTCCCCAAAAGAACAACATCATAAAAATAAAGAACAGAATAATACAGATAGTGATAAGGTAAATCGTGCTTCCAAGGATGACCCTGTTCGTGGGCATCTAATTGATATTAAAACATAACATGATGCTTTTATCGTGTATTGAAGAGGTGGTAGTATGGTCTCTAATCTTTTCATTTTTCCACTAATTGCGATTCTTTTAATTCTCCTTATATTCTATAAGCGGGATATGTTAGTAAAAGTATTCTCTCTAAATGTTGCAACATCGGCAAATCAATTTCAAGAGCAGATAGAGAATGCAGCAGATATTGTGATCCAGCGTTTGGAAGAAAGAATTCGTCACCTGGAAAATATATTAGAAGTAGCTGATGCAAAAATTATAAGCTTAGATCAGAAAATTACAATGGCAGAAAAAGTTTTGGGAAAAGAGATTAAGGATATACTTCCATCTGAAAATATAGTGAATAGCGCAAATGCTAAAATACAAGAACATGTAAAAATACCTACTACTAATGTAGATGAAATAACTGTACCTATAAAGAAAAACAATACCATAGGTATGGATAATTATAAAGAGATAGCTCGTAATAATAAGCGTAACTCAGTATTAGCATTGGCTGATCAAGGATATAGCAGTGTTGAAATAGCGAAAACTACGGGTATTAGTAAAAGCGAAATTATTCTGCTATTGCAGTTGAATAAAAAATAAGTATTCAATTAGAAAAATATTTAGAAAAATATTTTAGAATATCTTGTTATATAAAAAAAAAAATGATATAATGATTCGTATTGTAAATCCACACGCAATCTAATTTCGTTTACTGTGCCAATATCAAGTTGGTGGAAAATGAAAAATGCGGGTTGCGGCGGTAATTTAACAGGAGGTGTAAGTATGTCAGTAATTTCTATGAAACAGCTTTTGGAAGCAGGTGTTCATTTTGGACATCAAACTAGAAGGTGGAACCCTAAAATGGCTCCTTATATTTTTACGGAGCGTAATGGCATCTACATAATTGACTTACAAAAAACAGTCAAGAAAGTAGAAGATGCGTATAATTTTGTGCGTGAAATTGCACAAGATAAAACAATTTTGTTCGTTGGAACAAAGAAACAAGCGCAAGATGCAGTAAAAGAAGAAGCCATTAGAAGTAATATGTACTATATCAATGAAAGATGGCTCGGTGGTATGTTAACCAACTTCCAAACCATTCAAAAACGTATTGGTCGTTTAAAAGAATTAGAAGGAATGGAAGAAAAAGGGCTATTTGAAGTATTATCTAAGAAAGAAGTTATTACTCTTCGCCATGAAATGGAAAGATTACAAAAGTTCCTTGGCGGTATTAAAAATATGACTAAGTTACCTGGAGCATTGTTTATCATTGATCCTCGTAAAGAGCGTATTGCTGTTGCTGAAGCTAAGAAGCTTGGTATACCAATTGTAGCAATTGTGGATACTAATTGTGATCCAGATGAAATCGATTATGTTATTCCAGGCAATGATGATGCTATTCGCGCAGTTAAATTGCTTACAGCTAAGATGGCGGATGCTGTTTTAGAGGCTAGACAAGGTGAACAAGTAGAAGAAGCTGAGTAATTGTATTTAGATAAAGGTAAGCGGGAGAAATTATATTTTTCCCCTTACCTTTCATAATAGACAGGGGGATTATATATGATAACTGCTGAAATGGTAAAAGAGTTGCGCCAACGTACGGGTGCAGGCATGATGGATTGTAAAAAAGCTTTAACTGAAACTAAAGGTAATCTTGATGAAGCCGTTGACTATTTACGTGAAAAGGGTTTAGCTGCTGCTGCTAAAAAAGCAGATCGGATTGCTTCAGAAGGGGTTATTGAAGCTTACATACATGGCGGCGGACGTATTGGTGTTATGGTTGAAATAAACTGTGAGACTGACTTTGTTGCTAAAACGGATAAATTTAAAGATTTAGCAAGAGATATTGCAATGCAGATTGCTGCTACGAACCCTACATGTGTACGTCGTGAAGAAGTGCCTGTAGAAGTATTAGAGCATGAAAAGGAAATCCTTAAGGCTCAAGCGTTAAATGAAGGAAAGCCTGCTAATATTGTAGAGAAAATGATTACAGGACGAGTAGAAAAATACTATAAAGAAGTCTGTCTCATGGAACAGGTTTTTATAAAGAATCCGGATCAGACAATTACTCAGCTTATTAATGAAAATATTTCTAAGATTGGTGAAAATATTTCAATCCGAAGATTTACCAGATATCAACTTGGTGAAGGTATTGAGAAAAAGGCCAATGATTTTGCTGCTGAAGTTATGGCTGCTGTTAAAAAATAAGAGAACACTGCAGTGTTCTCTTATTTTCTAAGGGAATCAAAGGGTATACTGATTTTGATTTCAAGTTCAGAGGACAAAGCTTATTTCTATATCTTTAAGATAGGGTAAAAGCTTTGTCTTTTCTTAAGTCTCTTAAAGGAGTCAGTATACTTTTGTAGAATTGAATTGAAGGATGGAGGGGTATATTTGCTTACATCAAAGTATAAGCGCGTAGTTTTGAAGCTTAGTGGTGAAGCTTTAGCTGGACAGCAAGGTTATGGTATTGATCCAGTTATTGTTGACTCTATTGCTCGTCAAATAAAAGAAATTAGAGATACTAACTTGCAAGTTGCAGTAGTAGTGGGTGGAGGAAATATTTGGCGTGGCTTGTCTGGAAGTGCTAAAGGAATGGATAGAGCTGCTGCTGATTATATGGGAATGTTGGCTACTGTAATGAACTCTCTGGCACTTCAAGATGCTCTAGAACAATGTGATGTGGATACTCGTGTGCAAACTGCAATTGAAATGCGCCAAATAGCCGAACCATATATTCGCCGTCGAGCTGTTCGTCATTTAGAAAAAAATCGTGTGGTTATCTTTGCTGCAGGTACTGGGAATCCTTATTTTTCTACGGATACAACAGCTGCACTTAGGGCAGCTGAAATTGAAGCAGATATAATCCTCATGGCGAAAAAGAATACGGACGGTGTATATGACTCTGATCCTCGCTTAAACCCAGAAGCCAAAAAGTTTAAAGA
>JARBUM010000110.1 GCA_029239675.1 Pelosinus sp.
CGGCAAATCCCATTAATCTTTATGGGGCAACTAAATTGGTATCAGACAAACTGTTTGTAGCTGCTAATAACGTTGGAGGATATAATACTCGTTTTGCTGTAGTACGTTATGGGAATGTGGTGGGTTCACGTGGTTCAGTAGTACCTTTCTTTAAGAAATTAGCATTGGAAGGTGCGGAAGAATTGCCGATTACGGATATTCGCATGACAAGGTTCTGGATTTCCCTACCTCAAGGTGTAGACTTTGTACTTAAGTCCTTTGCCCGTATGCATGGTGGAGAAATATTTGTTCCTAAAATTCCATCAAGTCGCATTGTAGACTTAGCTGAGGCTGTTATACCTGGAAAACCTATTAAATTTATTGGCATCCGTCCAGGGGAAAAATTGCATGAAATTATGTGTCCAGCAGATGATTCACATCTAACGTTGGAATTTAAAGATCATTATGTTATAAAGCCTTCGATTACTTTTGTGTCTCCAGTTGATTATACTATTAGTGCATTAGGCGAAAAAGGTCATAGTGTAGAACAGGGATTCGAATATAACTCTGGTACTAATCCACACTTCTTAACAATTGAAGAGTTGCGGGAGATGATCTAATATGAAATATATTCCTTATGGCAGACAGGATATTAGCCAGGAAGATGTTCAAGCAGTTGTTGATGTTTTACAATCTGACTGGTTAACTCAAGGACCCACTATTGAGCAGTTTGAGAAGAAGGTAGCCGAATATTGTGGTACTAAATATGCAGTAGCAGTAAACAGTGCTACTTCTGCTTTGCATATTGCCTGCATGGCGGCAGGGCTTGGACAGGAAGACATCTTATGGACGACGCCTAATACTTTTGTCGCTTCTGCAAACTGCGGGCGATACTGTGGTGCCGCCGTTGATTTTGTTGATATTGATTTTCGTACCTATAACATGAGTGTAGAAAAATTGGAACAAAAATTAGTGGATGCTAAGAAAAAGGGTAAACTTCCTAAAATAATTGTTCCAGTGCATTTCTCAGGCCAGTCTTGCGAAATGGGGCGAATTTCTGAACTAGCTAAGGAGTATGGTCTTACAGTTATTGAGGATGCATCTCATGCCATAGGTGCTAGGTACAAAGATCAAAAAGTTGGCTCTTGTGCCTATTCCGATATGACGGTGTTTAGCTTTCATCCTGTGAAAATTGTTACTACTGCTGAAGGTGGTATGGTGCTAACGAATAATCCAGGACTTTATGAAAAACTGATTCAATTTCGTAGTCATGGTATTACTAGGAATCCAGAATTGATGACTGAAAAAGCACATGGACCTTGGTATTATCAGCAAATTGATTTAGGCTATAATTATCGGATAACAGATATACAGGCAGCTTTGGGACTTAGTCAGATGGATCGGTTGGATGAATTTGTAACGAGACGGCAGGCGATAGCTGAAAAATATAATGAAGAACTACAAGGCTTGCCGATAATATTGCCATGGCAGCATCCGGAAACGTATTCGGCATATCACTTGTATGTAATTTGCCTAGAGGAAGATAAAATAGAAAAAACGCATAAGCAGGTTTTCGAAGAACTGCGTCAAGCTGGAATTGGAGTGAATTTGCACTATATCCCTGTGCATACCCAACCTTATTATCAGCAATTGGGTTTTGACTGGGGTGATTTCCCTGTCAGTGAATACTATTATTCCACTGCAATCAGTATTCCCATGTATTCGGCTATAACAGAAGAAGAGCAGGATAAAGTCATTCGCGCTATAAAAGAGGTTTTACTATGAAAACTGTAATTATCGTACAAGCAAGAATGACATCAACCCGTCTTCCAGGAAAAGTTCTAAAAACTGTTTTAGGTAAACCTTTATTAGAATATCAAATTGAACGTCTTAGACGTATAGAGGCAGCAGATGAGATTGTGATTGCTACAACTACTAATGATACAGATCAGCCGATTGTTGACTTATGCAACCGGCTGGGCGTGTCATATTTTCGTGGTTCGGAAGAAGATGTACTGGCAAGATACCATGAGGCTGCAGAAAAATATAATGCGGATATAGTAGTAAGAATTACATCAGACTGTCCAGTAATCGATCCGACAGTTTGTGAAGATGCTATTTCTGATTTTATAAAAAATCAGGACCAATATGATTATGTGAGGCTTGAGCAATATCCCCGAGGGTTAGATGTCGAAGTATTCTCTTTCAAGGTATTAGATGAATGTTTTAGAGAATCAACGGATAAGCCTGACAGGGAACATGTCACGCCTTTTATTTATAGGCACCCTAAACGATATCGACTGAAAAGTATAACATGTGATGAAGATTATAGCCATCATAGATGGACGGTGGATACACCTGAGGATTTAGAACTTATAACACGAATTATTGAAGAATTATATCCCATCAATCAAAAGTTTAATTATGTAGATATAATTAAGGCATTAAAAAGATATCCAGATTGGTATTATATCAATGCAGAGGTGCGCCAGAAGCAATATGGAGAATAAAGTTGTAGTTGCTATCCGCGCGGATTCTTCAACCTCAATTGGCTCAGGACATATTATGCGTTGTTTAACGTTGGCTGAGCAGTTAAGAAACTCAGGTGCAGAAGTATTCTTTATATGCTTGGAATTGGCTGGGAACATGATTCCTTTAATTGAGAAAAAAGGTTATGTTGTAGAGATAATTCCACATATAAAAGTGGTACAGGATGATATGTGGAAAAAAGATCTGGAATATACCAAGAAGATAATAAAATGTTCAAAAAAACAAATTCATTGGCTGATTGTAGATCATTATGGACTAGATAATAGATGGGAGAATGGACTTAGGACTTATACAAAAAGGGTTATGGTTATTGATGATTTAGCCAATAGACAACATGACTGCGATTTATTATTAGATCAAAACTTTTATTCTGATATGGCGCTCCGCTACCAAGGGGTGACACCCAGTCATTGTACACAGCTTTTGGGGCCTCAATATGCTCTACTACGTCCTGAATTTTATAAAGCACGAAATAATCAGCGGAAGCGTGATGGCAAGATAAGACGAGTGCTACTTTTTTTTGGTGGCAGTGATCCTACGAATGAAACAGTAAAAGCACTAGCAGCTATTAAACTGCTTAATTGGTCAGCGATTACTATTGATGTAGTTGTTGGTATGGCAAATTCCAATAAAGAGTATATAAAACAATTGTGTGACAATTTGCCAAATACTATTTTCCATTGTCAGGTCAATAATATGGCTGAATTAATGGCTAACGCTGATTTAGCAATTGGGGCTGGAGGAACAGCAACTTGGGAAAGATGTTTCTTAGGCTTACCTTCCCTTACTGTTGTAGTTGCAGATAATCAGGATGAAGTTACAACCGCAGTTGCGCAAGCAGGTGCAACAATTAAAATTGGGTATAGTTGGGAAGCTACTGTACAGCGAATAGCTGAATCGGTGGCGGCCTTTTTAGATAATCCAACTTTAGTAAAGAGAATGAGTGAAAAGGCATTGGAATTAATGGGAATACAGAACCCAATAAATACGCCTAGTGTTGTAAAATTGCTTCTGGAGGATAATGATGTTAAATCAAGAACAGTGTCATCTTAGGGCTATGCAACTATCGGATTTAGAGCAAGTACTACAATGGCGCAATTCTGAGCGGATACGTAAATGTATGTATAATGATGAAATTATATCTTTAGAGGCGCATACTGCGTGGTTCACGAGAGTCACTCAAGAGCAAAATAGCTATCACATGATTTTTGAATATTGTAGCCAGCCAATAGGCGTAGTAAATATTACGCATATAGATCGTAAAAATGAAAAATGTTATTGGGGATTTTATATTGGAGAGTCGGCCACTCCCCCAGGAAGTGGGTTGGCGATGGGCTTTTATGGTTTAAACTATATTTTTTCGGAATTACATATACGTAAATTGTGTAGCGAAGCCTTGGCGTTTAATATTCCGAGTGTTAATTATCATATTACATTAGGATTTATCAAGGAAGGACAGTTGCGCAAACATATACTTAAAGAAGGCAATTTTGAAGATGTTGTGTGCTTGGGGATCTTGAAAGAAGAATGGCTGATTAATAAAAATAAGATAGCAGTAAAATGTTTTGGTTTAGGAGGATAAGGTATGGACGAAATTATTATACAAAATCATTGTATTGGCTCAAATACGCGTCCCTTCATCATTGCCGAAATGTCAGGTAATCATAATCAATCTTTAGATAGAGCGTTGGCAATTGTTGAGGCGGCAGCAAAAATGGGTGTTCAGGCCCTAAAGCTACAGACATATACGGCTGACACTATGACACTAAATATTGAAGACGGTGAGTTTTTTATTAGTGACTCTAATTCACTTTGGAATGGAAGTTCACTTTATAAATTATACCAGCAGGCTTATACGCCTTGGGAATGGCATAAACCAATTTTTGATCGCTGTCGGGAACTAGGCATTATTGGGTTTAGTAGCCCTTTTGACGAAACGGCAGTGGATTTTTTAGAAGAGTTAGATGTGCCATGCTATAAAATTGCATCTTTTGAAATGACTGATTTGCCCTTAATTAGAAAGGTTGCTACAACAGGTAAACCTATGATTATCTCAACTGGCATGGCAAATTTGGCAGAAATTGATGAATCTGTCCGAACAGCACGTGAAGCTGGCTGCAAAGACATTATTTTGCTCAAATGTACTAGTACGTATCCTGCTAATCCTGAAAACTCAAATATTTCTACTATCCCTCATATGCAAGGACTATTTAACTGCCAAGTTGGATTATCTGATCATACCATGGGGAGTGGTGTTGCTGTCGCTAGTGTTGCATTAGGAGCTACAGTAATTGAAAAGCATTTTACCTTATCTCGAGCCGACGGTGGAGTGGACTCTACATTTTCCTTAGAACCGGCGGAAATGGCCTTGTTAGTTTCTGAAAGTGAGAGAGCATGGCAGGCCCTAGGAAAAATTAATTATGGTCCTACTAAAGCAGAAAAACCATCACTAACTTTTCGGAGATCTCTTTATGTAGTAGAAGATATGCAAGCAGGGGATACATTTACCGAGAAAAATGTAAGAGCAATTAGACCTGGATTGGGACTAGCTCCCAAATATCTGGAGATGGTATTAGGGAAGAAAGCTGCTATGCCAATTAAGAGAGGAACTCCTGTAAATTGGACGTTACTATAGGGTAATGGTGTTACATAGGTAACTATTTTTAGTTTTAATGGTGTCTGTTGTGTCTCAAGGATGATAGTAAGTTGTCTTAAATAGTGTTAGTTCACCAGTTATTTTTGGACTGGTGGATCCCTATTCATCATTTTGCAATCCTCCATTTGGGATTAGAACGATTGCTAGTTAACTGTTTGGAGCTAATTCTTGCACATGGTGCTCTCGTGAATGTACGCTACTACTATGAAGAGTGGTGTACCCGTAGTTGCGAGCTTTATCGATATTATCAGGAAAAGTTTGTAGATGGAGAAGAGATTGAAAAATACTCTTCTTTAAATAAAAACGAGTTGCCTGATAAATGTTCGTTATAGTCCCATTTTTCTTACTTACTGTATAGCAGGAGAACTTTATTTAATATAAGGATGTGTTATTTTGGCAAGTAAAACTCGAAAGGTATTGCAACCGCAGTACGTTGGTCGTTTCCAATGCACTGGTTCTGCCTGTGAAGACTCGTGTTGTGTTGGCTGGCATGTTGCTATTGATAAAGAGACTTATCGAATATATCGTGATTGCCCAGATATGGAATTACGCTTAAAAATGGGCAAAAAAGTCACTCGCAATCGGTCAACGGCAAGTGATACTGATTATGCTAAAATCAAACTTAATGACGATGGCGGCTGTCCATTTTTGGATCAAGATAGGATGTGTTCCGTGCAACGGAAATTAGGCGAGCAATTTCTTTCTGTGACTTGTACAACGTATCCACGTATCTCCACTACTGTAAACGGGTCTCTGGAAAAAACGTTAACCTTTTCTTGCCCTGAGGCCGCTCGCCTAGCGTTGCTAAACCCAGCGCGTATGGAATTTGACGAAATAGAAGAGGATAACCACGTGCGGAATTTTATAAACAGAGATCCTCTCGATACTGAGGATAAAAAGGTGGCTCATAAGCCTCAAAAGTATTTTTGGGAATTGCGCATTTTTATTATTACTTTGCTTCAGGATCGTTCTTACCCTATATGGCAACGACTCGTAATATTAGGATTTTTCTGTGCTCGCCTAAGCGAGTTAGAAAATGGCGGAAGGGTCCATGAAATACCACAAGCTATCAACACATACCAAAAACGGGTGGCGGAAGGCATGTACCGTGAGGAGTTGCAGACTGTACCAAACAATTTATTGATCCAAATGGAATTGCTGACTGAACTGATTAGTCAGCGTATGTTCGCAGGAGTCAACCACAAGGGTTTTATGGACTGTTTCGCTGAGTTTTCATCTGGCATTAACCATACTGAGGAAGCCATGGTAGAAAAACTGATTGAAGGATATGATAGCGCTTATACAAAATATTACCAGCCTTTCATGGAACAGCATGAACATGTATTGGAAAACTACATTGTCAATTCCATTTTCAAGAATTTGTTCCCATTTAGTGGTGAAAAGAATATTTTTGATAACTATGCCATGTTAATTATCCATTATGCTATGATTAAAATGTTGCTGATCGGTATTTCTGGTTTTCACAAAGAAAATTTTGCTATTGATCATGTCTTGAAAACAATTCAGTCCTTTACTAAAGTAATTGAACATGAAAATACCTATTTAGCAGCAGTATTTAAATTTATTAAAGACAATGATCTTAATAATATGCCCTACATGGCGGCATTAATTAAGAATTAAATGTTAGTTTACACCAAGGCATATTCAATAAATTATTAAATGATAGATTTATCCCAAACTGAGAATATAATCATCTTTTAAATCTTACTACGTAATAAGAGGTCTTGCAGTTCCAAATGGAATTTGCAAGACCTTTTATTTTTCCTGTCCCAAAGATTGTCTTAAAAGCTGCAACAAGCCTTTTGCCTGTTGGTTGGCTTGAGCCATCATAAGCTGTGCCACTTGGGCCAGCATGCTGTATTTGGTATAGTTCATCATTTCTTTAGCCATATCTGCATTGCGGATGCGGGATTCGGCGGCAGTAAGGTTTTCCTCGTAATTTTCTAGATTTTTTATAGTGTGTTCCAGACGGTTAATGCTTGCGCCATAATTGGAGCGCACCTCTGATACTCGGTCAATGGCTTTGCCAAACAAAGTGATTGCTTTTTCAGCATTTTCTCTTGTTAGAATATCAACGCTGTTAATGCCAAGGCTGTCAGGAGTAAGACTAAACGTAGATATTTCCATTACGTTGCCACTGTTTGGGCCAACTTGAGCATGTATTGTTGAGCTACTGTCGGAATCTTGGTTTAATAGTTTCTTACCGTTAAATTCAGTGTTTTCTGCCGTAGCTCCAATTTCTTTTAATAGTTGCTGTAGTTCAGTATTTAAGGCCTTACGATCGTCATTTGTCAGGGTGTCGTTTGCGGCTTGGGTGGATAGTTCTTTGGCCCTTTGCAGTATATCATGAACAGAGCTAGCGGCACCCTCGGCTGTCTGGAGCATTGAAATGGTATCTTGTGCATTACGTACTGCTTGTCCCAAGCCACGGATCTGGGCACGCATCCTTTCTGAAATACATAATCCAGCAGGGTCATCAGCAGCACTATTGATGCGTAGACCAGAAGACAGCCTTAGCATTGCTTTCGCAGCCATATTACTGTTGTATGTATAGTATCTTTGTGCTGTCATAGCAGATAAATAAGAGCTGTTGATACTGAGCATAAAATATCCTCCCAATGTTGAAAATTGATATGTGGACTTTTTCAAC
>JARBUM010000023.1 GCA_029239675.1 Pelosinus sp.
TGGCCTCTCTCACTACCTTACTATTTGTGATAATTTCTACGCCTTCCCATACTTCATTACTACAGGCGGTTTTTAACTTCCGCTGCCCTTTAATTTCTACGAGACAAACGCGACAAGTAGCTCTTACTGCTAAATCTGGGTGATAACAAAGAATAGGAATCTGAATTCCAATTTTCTTAGCTGCATCTATAATTAAGGTCCCTTCTGGTACCCTTACAGAAATACCATCAATTGTTAGTGTCACTTCGTTATTTGGATTGGCCACATGCTGCATATTATTCCCCCCTCTCCCTTCCTATGAAACAGTGATCAGCTGGGCATTGCTTTTGAATATGTGCCTCAAACTCGTCCCTAAAATATTTTAAACAACTAGTAAGAGCTACAGCGGCTGATTGCCCTAACCCACAAAAAGACGCATTCGTCATGGTATCAGTTAAACGCTTCATCACATGAAAATCTTCTTGTACAGCAACACCCTCTTGAAACTTACGTAAAATTTTATACATTTGCCAATTCCCCTCGCGACAGGGTGTGCATTTGCCACAAGATTCATGAATAAAAAATTCAGTAACTCCTTTTAGATAATCAATGATACATACAGATTCATCTACCACAACAACGGCACCAGAACCCACACTTAGTCCTACGGATCGCAGTGCTTTATAACAGTAAGGCGTATCTAACTGCTCTGGTATACCACAGGGGCCAGATTGCCCACCTAAATGAAAAAACTTAAGTTTTTTGTTATTAGCTATGCCGCCACCAATTTGAGGATCATAAATAATGTCACGTAAGGTAACACCAAAAGGTATTTCATATACGCCACGTTTAGCGACATGACCAGATAAGCACACTAATTTTGTTCCACCACTATCCTTAGTCCCATAACTTAGATACTTTTCGCCGCCCATTTGAACAATAAGCGGAATATTAGCAAAACTCTCTACATTATTCACTAAAGTCGGCATAGAAAATAATCCGACTTCCGCTAAATGAGGTGGTTTAATTCTAGGTCTTCCCGCTTTGCCTTCTATTGAATTTAAGAGTGCTGAATTTTCCCCACACACATAGGCACCTGCTCCAGTCACTATATGAATATGAAAATCAAACTTCGTACCTAGAATGTTGTTTCCCAAATATCCACTCTCTATAGCATGATCTATGGCTTTTTGAAAACTCCTTTGAATTGCTGCATATTCACCCCGAATATAAATATAACCATCATTGGAATTAAACACATATCCAGCAATAATCATACCTTCAATGACCCCCAAAGGATCTTGACTTAATAGCAATTTATCCTTAAAGGTGCCAGGTTCTCCCTCATCTGCATTACAGACAATATATTTCGGAAATTCAGGTATATGAAGCAAATGTTCCCATTTAGCTCCTGCCGGATAAGCCGCACCGCCACGGCCCAACAGTTTAGCAGTTTTTATTTCAGCAATAATTTCAGTAGGATCCTGTGTAAAAGCCTTCTTTAGACCTTCAAATCCACCAGCATGTACATATTCCTCTACTGATTCAGGGGTTATGTTATTGCAATTTTTAGAAATTAATCGTACTATTTTTGACATGATAATGCCCCCTGATACTTTCTTATAATATCAATAATTTTTGTTTGGGTTAAATCCCCATATACATCCTCACCAATTTTAGCGACTGGGCCTATATCACAAGCGCCTACACAGGCAGTATATAACAAGGTAAATTGTTGATCCTTTGTTGTTTCACCAACCTTGATACCTAATTGTTCTTCAAAGATTTTTGCGATTGCATCAGATTTATTGATATAACAGGGAGTGCTCTTGCAAATTTCAATCACATACTTACCACGAGGCTCTGTTGAAAACATCGCATAAAAAGTTAAGACATCATATACTTTGCTTAAGGGTAAATTAAGTTCTGAAGCAACAATCTTAGCCCATTCTTCCTCCACAGAATTTTTCCCTGAAGCATTTTGAATGGCAAGAAGGATCAATAATAATTTTTCCTTCGACTTACCTATGCCTTCGATAATCGTAAGAATTTGTGACGAATTTAGTTCCCCAACCATATGTCTCTTCCTCTCCTTTATACTCTTATCCCTGCAAGCATAAACCTTTAATCCACTCTTTGTATACTTCTAGAAAAAAGACTTGTCCTATGCTCTTAAGGCTAATTTGCCAAGCAAAAGTTCAAGTCTTTTCATTTAATGGATATAATTATTATATTATAGGATGGATTTATTGTATACTTGTAACCTTCTAAATAAATGGATTTATTTCAGAAGTTGAGATACAAAAACCAACTGTATACCTCCTGCCTCTAACTCAGGCACCATTTCCCTCACCGCTACGGCTGTATTCATACGAGCATGGCCAATAACCGTCACTGTACCATGTTTAGCCGCCATCTCCTGAGCAATGCGCAATTTTGCTTTTACAGCACTCACATCATCCGTATTGTCAAGAAACAATTCATTTTCTCCAGCTTGTATCCCCATTTGCCTAGCTGTCTCAGCAGCGATGGATTGACTATTGGTACGACTATCTACAAAAAACAGATTATTAGATTTTAGAACACTGAGTACATTTTTCATGACCCGTCTATCAGCTGTAGCTCTTGATCCTTGATGATTATTTACTCCCATCAGCCCTGGTACTGCTTGGATGGCCTTTTGTACCATATCTTGTATTGCTCCGTCACTCATATTTACAGTAACAGTTAATTCTTCAGATTGTGCTCCTTGGGATAATGGCTCCATTGGCAAATGCAAAATAACTTGATTCCCCGAACTTAGTCCTTTAGCTGCAGCTTCATTGCTAAAAGGGCGGTAGGGTATTACAGCAAAGGTAATGGGCCGGGAGATAGCAGCGAAAGCATCAATTGATTCTTTATTATAGCCAAAATCATCAATGATAATTGCCATTTGTCCCTGCACTCTTCCGCTCATTTTTTTTTCAGAATTACTTATAGTCTTCGGAAAATCGTTTTTTTCTTTGGTAACATATACCCTGTCACTAATAATGGTAATGTCCTCTTCAGCTAATTTATCTTTTAAACCAATATCAAGGCGTACCACTGCTATTCCTTGATATGTATCAGGCTGAGAAGATAATATTTGGCCACCGGCATTCTTTACTCCATTATCCAGCATTTGTTTCATAGATTCTAGGGAGGTTTCCGGTGATACAGTGACAAGCAATTGCCGTGTATGCCAGCGAATCGTTCCTTCAATATTTTTCCGTGGCACTTCTTTTGCTATTTCTTTAGTTTCTCCTATAGAGAATTCACCTTTTCGTAAGACAGAATCAACAGCAACGTGCACTTTCTTACTCGCGTCAGTAAAATCCGCTACCGCTCCAGCTCCAGTCTTCTCAAGATTGTGCTTTGGAGGAGTTTGCTGATTTGAATCTTGGGTAAAATTCACATATAAGGCCATCATTACTAAAGCAACTATTAAGATTAGCCAGATACCTTTTCTATCCTTTCCTTTTGCCATGTATGGCCTCCCTTTTCAAAATATCGTTATCAATCAACTATTATCTAATTGTCTCTCATGATTACAGCGATATCGATATACAGGTCTCCCTACAGCCCCATAACTAATTTCAACATGTAATAAATCTACGCTTTGAAAATACTTAAGATATTTACGAATAGACACCGGGGAAAGCCCCACATAGTTTGCCATTTCTTCAGCAGTAAACTCTTCCTTTTGCTCTAGAATATGCTCCCATACCCTTTTAATTGTATTACGGTCCAATCCTTTAGGTAATTCAACATCCATTTGAGAATGTCTTACAAAAATCTGTTGGTCCAAAAGGTTTTGAGACAAATTAGAAGCATCTCTTATTAAGAGTAACCTTTTTTTAAAAGAAACTAAAGCAGTTTGCATCCGTTCAAATTCAAATGGCTTAATCAAATAGTCAACTGCCCCATTTCGAAGAGCCATTTGAATACTTTGATTATCTCGGGCTGCAGATACTACAATAACATCCACACTGTAATCTTGCTGACGAATAGCAGATAGTAATTCTAATCCATTCATATTAGGCATGAAAATATCCAAAAGAACTAAGTCAATATTCTTTTCTTCAAGAAATTTTAATGCCTCTTCACCATTTTTTACGATCCCAATAAATAAAAAGCCTTCTACTCGCTCAACATAGCGTCGATTTAATTCAGCGACCATAGGATCATCTTCTACGATTAAAACTTTTATCATTCTGATTCTCCTTTACGAAGTCTATATCCTACTCTTATCTAAACAGAAAGACTTGTCCTATGCTCACTTCAATCTCTGAGCAAAAGTTCAAGTCTTCTTAACTTATAGTGTATTTATTATAATACACCCTATTCTATTTGTATACTTGCAATTTTGGTGAGTGAATACTGAAACATCCATTCCAGTGAGTAAGCCCTAGTTATAAGAATAACTAGATGCAATTTTTACTTTACTTATTGTCGAGTGATGATACGTACAACTCTTTCATATACAAGATAATCCCACATCCATTTCACAAAAACAACGGCCCGATTACGAAAATCTATGAGACGTAAAATATGCACCAAAGACCAGATGGACCAGGCAATAAAACCATGAGATTTGAATTTACCCATATGCACTACAGCTGCATTACGACCTATGGTTGCCATATTTCCTACATCTTTGTATATGAACTTTTTAAGTTCTTTACCACGAATTAAGTTGCGTATATTTTTTGCCGCAATTTCAGCCTGTTGTATCGCTACGGGCGCTATCATTGGCAAAGGCCGTTCCCCCTGAACATAATGAGCCGCATCACCAATTACAAATACGTCAGGACGAGTTGGCAATTGTAAAAAATCGTTTACAATGGCTCGCCGCATACTAGCTTGTTCAACATCCAATGTATCAATCAAGGAGTTGGCTTTTACGCCTGCTGCCCAAACAACAGTATAGGTGGGAATGACTTCGCCCCCCTTTAGACTCATTCTCTCCCCATCATAGTCTGTAACCTGCACACATAAACGTACTTCGACATGTTTGCGAATTAGGGTTTCTACGGTAGCATCACGCAGTTCTTCCGGCATGGTTGCAAATAATTTATCAGAAGCCTCTACTAGCACAATGCGTACTTCTTTAAAGTTTAAATTATGATATTCTTTTACCATAACATGATAAATCAGTTCCGACAATGCACCTGCAGATTCTACCCCTGTAGGACCGCCGCCAACAATCACAAAGGTTAATAAGGCCCTACGCTTATCAGCATCCTTCTCGTGGGCTGCCAATTCAAACATACGTAGTACATGATTACGAATCATAACGGATTCATCCAAGGTTTTCATGCCAAAACCATTTTTCTCCATAGATTCCATGCCAAAATAATTTGTTGTTCCCCCTGCTGCTACCACCAGATAATCATAGGCAATTTTACCTGTATTCATACTAACCACTTTTTTATCAAAATCTACATCTGCTACTTCCGCTAAGCGAAAGTCTACATTTTTCTGATCTCTAAAGATAGCACGGACAGGATAGGCAATATCATCTACGGATAATCCAGCCGTTGCCACTTGATAGAGCAAAGGCTGAAATAAGTGATAGTTATATTTATCGATAAGGGTAATCTTTACCTCATGTTTTGCCAAGGCTCGAGCTGTGCGTATTCCGCCAAAACCAGCACCAACAATTACAATATGAGGTGGCATTACCGCTGTTGTACTCTCCACGCTTACATTCCTCCACTTTAAAATCTTCCCACAAATACTAATTATATTCTAATGCAATAAAAAAATAATTGTACATTATAAATTTTTAATAACTAATAACTAACTTAAATAACTAGAATTTCCTTTTAGATTAGCCTCACATTCACATAAACAGTACAAGAAAGACCTTCTATTTATTCTAACTCTTTATTTTATAAGGAATATTCACCATAAATACTGTTCCTTCCCCTGGCCTGCTTTCAAATTCAATCGTTCCCTCTAGACGCTCTAAGCTGCGTTGAACTAAATGCAAACCAAAGCCTCTATTTTCCTCCTTACTAGAGATACCTTTTTCAAATAGTGTATTGCTTATTTCTGGCAAAATCCCCTCACCCGTATCACTTACATGGATGGTTAAGGTCCCCTTATTATAATATATATGCAGTTCTATCTCTTTATAAATACTATTGGCTACTGCATCAAAAGCATTTTCTACTAAATTACCAATAATCGTTACCAATTCATGGACAATTTCACTGTCCCAGGGCTTAGGGACAAAGCTTTCTTCAGCCAGATGCATAATTACATTCTTTTCTCGTGACAAACTTAGTTTACTTAAAATAAAGCCCGCAAGAACCGGCTCCTTAATACGTTTGGCTACGAAGTTGATTTCTTCTTCATGCTCAGATGCAATCTTATTAATATAGGTTGCCAATTGAGAATAACTTTTTAATTTGACTAGGCCTAATATAACATGCAATCGGTTCATAAATTCGTGAGCCTGGGCTCTAAGAGCATCCACATAATCCTGCACACCTGTAAGCTGCTCTGCCAAGTCTTTCACCTCTGTTTTGTCCCGAAAGGTAGAAATAGCTCCCACAATTTTTCCATCCACAATCATTGGCAAACAATTAGCAATCACGGGGGAACCATGAAAATTTTGTTCCTGATCCAATTGTGCTACCCCAGATTCAATCACATCTAGTAAATTCATATTCGGTACATAATTTGTAATGTATTTACCTACAGGGCTGTCATCCACTCCTGCCATACCCAAGATTCTAAGTGCCTCAGCATTTGCCAAAGTAATCATTCCCTGACTATCAACGGCAAGAATCCCTTCATATACAGACTGCAACATGGCATTTCGCTCTTCCAGTCGATTGGCAATCTCCTCTGGCTCAAGGCCAAATAAAATGTTTTTTACATTTTCCGACAGCAAATACGCACCGATCATACCAATAAACATACCAATTAGTATTGCCGCAATTAATGCTTTTTGTGTCTCTTTCTCTAAGATTCTTATATTATCCATTAAGACACCAACCACTACCACGCCTACCTGCTTTCCCTCTGGAGTAAAGACTGGCACAAAGGCCCGCAATGCATCTCCTAAGGTTCCCTTAGCTACTGAAACATATTCTTTACCAAAAAAGGAATCCGCTTCATCTCCCCCAACAAACTTTTGCCCGATCTTTTCGAAATTAGGATGAGACTTACGAATACCCTGCATGTCTAAAATAACAATATATTCAACCTCAGCTGCAATCACACTCTCATTAGCATACGTCCGCATAGCACTTATATCTTTTTCTTTCGCTAATCCCTCAATTACCAGAGGAGATTTAGCAATAATATGCGCTACACTCATTGCTTTTCTCCCTGTCGCCTTCTGTGCATCTATTTCAATATTTTGGGAAATCAATACATTGGTAGCCAATAATGCCACAACTACTACAGCAAATGTCAAAACCATTATTTTGGTTTGTAACTTAAAATTTCTATTTAAATACAAAAATACACTATTTAAGAACAAAACTACACCACCTTATTTTCACCTTACAAGATATCTCTATTATAGGAATCTAAAGTGCAAAAGACAAGAACAATACATCTATTATTAAATGAGGAAGATCAAGATTCAGGTGTAATTAAAACTCCACTTGAATCTTGATCTTCTGTATTTATTACATATGGCTATTCTCAAAATGGATTTTAGCGATTACCTTTTGCCTAATGCAGCTACATATACAATAAACTGTTCTTCACCGTCAAGTCCTATTACAGTATTCATATATTCATCATCGAAGGCAGCAATAGCACATACTCCACAACCAACGACCTGTGCGGATAAATATAAATTTTGACAAACATGTCCTGCATCTAGGTGTAAGTACCGGTACCCTCTTTCTCCATAACGCCATGTCATGCGATTTGCTTGTGCAGTCCAAAGAAACGTTACTGCACTCTTTCCTATAAAACTTTGATCTAAGCAAGCCTTTATTATTTCCTCGGAAATACTCTCTGACAAATTAATTTCTATTAATTTATGTTCAAGGGCTAAAAAACGATACAAGCCAGGCTTTACCCCTTCTACATTATGAATGAGTAAATAAGTCTCAAGAGCGTGTCGCGCACCTGCCGAAGGAACTGTGCGCAGAGTAGCTTTATTCCCTAATACTTGTTTAACTCCCTGAGTACACCATAATAAATAGGATAATTCCAATAAACTAATCGGTATATTTTGATAATCACGCACACTGGTTCTAAGTTCAACTACCGCCATAAAATCAATTGTAATCGGCGGAATTTCTTCTGGCATAGGTAAGTCAATGATAGTTCTCGTCCCATCATAATCCATCTCCAAAGCTGGCTGAGCTACTTTATTCCCTTGATCTGACTGTTTCATATTTTCATAGCGAGTTTGCACCATAAATTCATGTCCAATTGATTTTGACATCATAACACCTCTAACTTCTATAATACATTCCAAGAAAACTATAACAACATTATTCTTTCACCATTTCTTGAAAAAAATCCTTCTTCCACCTAATTCTACTAATTATAAAATACTAACGTGCTCTTGAGAACATAAAGGAAAAATCATTTTTAACCGCGAAGACGCGAAGGACACCAAGAATATGAGATCCTTGCAATATCCCTTCGTGTTCTTCGCACATCTTCGCGACTTCGCGATTAAACGTCCAAAAACAAGACTGCCAATCACAGGGAAGATTGACAGTCTTGTTTTACTAGCTGTTGCAAGTCAGCTATTTTCTTCTTTTTTGTAATTCTTCCAATAATTCACTTAGACTCACATCATGCTGTACTAAGAGTACTAAACAATGATACCAAAGATCTGCCATTTCATATAACAGTTCTTCCTTACTATTGTTTTTGGAAGCAATAATTGTTTCTGCTGCTTCTTCTCCCACTTTTTTCAGAATCTTATCCTGGCCCTTTTCAAATAGATAGGTAGTATAAGAACCAGTTTGAGGATTTCGTTTACGCTCATTCACTACATGATATAGTTCGTGCAATATGGTAGACACAGATTGTCCATAGGCAGAAGGTACACTTACTTTTTTTTCATCTTCCATTTCCTGCTGGCCTAGTATACGACTAAAACAAGACAAGGTTCCTTCATGGCATGCTACCCCTACTTGCTCTACTTTAAACAAGAGAGTGTCTCCATCACAATCGTAATACATCTGTTGTACTTTTTGCACATGACCTGAGGTTTCTCCCTTTTGCCATAAACTTTGACGACTACGGCTAAAAAACCAAGTAACTCCTGTTTCTAGTGTTTTTAGTAATGAATCTCTATTCATATAGGCCAGCATAAGAACGATACCTGTTTGTTCCTGTTGGATAATGGCTGGAATTAAGCCATTATCATCAAATTTAATATTGTCTATATTAATCACAGCCGAACCTCCACACCTTTTGATTTTAGATATTGCTTTACCTGACCAACCGTAAATTGCCCAAAGTGAAAAACAGAAGCAGCTAATACAGCATCAGCTTTACCTGCAGTAAGTACATCATAAAAATGCACTAGTTCTCCTGCACCGCCTGAAGCAATGACTGGCACACCGACCGATTCTGAAACAGCTCTCGTCAGTTTAATGTCATAGCCATCTTTAGTTCCATCCTTATCCATACTAGTTAAGAGGATTTCTCCTGCTCCCAGTGCTGTGGCTTGCTTCACCCAATCTAATACATCCAGCCCTGTAGGAGTACGTCCGCCGTTAATATAAACTTCCCATTGATCTTCGCCTCTTGATCTCGCATCAACAGCCAAGACAATACACTGACAACCAAAGCGTTTTGCGCCTTCGGCAATTAGCTCTGGATTTTTAATAGCTGCCGTATTGAGAGAAACCTTATCTGCCCCAGCCTTTAGCATTTTACGAATATCATCCACAGTACGAATTCCGCCCCCCACTGTAAAGGGAATAAAGACTTGGGATGCCGTTTGCTCTACCATCTGCACTATCGTATTTCTTTCCTCACAAGATGCAGTAATATCAAGAAATATTAGTTCATCAGCAAGTTCTTTATCATATATCGCTGCCAATTCTACAGGATCACCAGCATCTCTAAGTCCAACAAAATTAGTGCCTTTAACAACTCTCCCATCCTTCACATCAAGGCAGGGAATAATCCTTTTCGTATACATATCTTCACTCTCCCCGCAGCAGACGTAAGGCATCAGCAAGGTTCAGGCTACCTGTATAAATGGCCTTACCAACAATCACCCCTTCAATACCATCACTTGCTGCTTTTTTTATAGCTTCAATGTCACTTAAATCACGGACCCCACCTGAAGCTATGACTGGGATTCCAGCAGCTTTGGCCAAGACTGCTGTGGCTGGCACATTCACTCCTGACAAGGTTCCATCACGGGAAATATCCGTATATATAATTCGCCCTACACCAACTTGAGCCATCTTCTTAGCTAATTCTTCCGCACCAATCCCACCTGCGATTCCCCAGCCTTCTACAGCCACTATACCGTCACGGGCATCAATACCCACCACGATACGATCACCATATCTTTCACATGCTGCTGCTACTAAGTGCGGTTGTTTTACGGCAATCGACCCTAAAATGACCCTCGTTACCCCAACTTCCAAAAGTTGTGCAATCGTATCCAAATTTCGTATGCCGCCACCTAATTGCACAGGAATAGTCACATTTTTTGCTATATCAGCAATCACATCTAAATTTACAGGCTTACCTGCTACGGCACCATCTAAATCCACCAAATGTAAATACTCAGCACCTTCATTTACCCAACGAACTGCCATATCCAAAGGATTGTCGGCAAATATTGTCTCCTTATCAAAACGCCCCTCCGTCAGACGAACACATTTCCCACCCCGAATATCAATTGCTGGAAAAACAATCATGATTTCATCTCCTTAAAGTTAGCCAGCATCGCCAAACCGATACTACCCGATTTCTCTGGATGAAACTGTACTGCCTGTATATTTTCCCGCCCAACAGCTGCGGTTACGGAACTACCATAATCCGTTGCTGCCGTAATCAGACTAGGATCTTCAGGTACAGCATGAAAACTGTGAACAAAATATACATATGATTCTTGGGGTATATTCTTAAACAAGGGACTCTTACCCGCAAAGGATAAACTATTCCAGCCCATATGAGGGATTTTTAAAGCTGGAGCTTCTATTTTACGTACCATACCAGGAAAAATCCCCAGTCCTTTAACTTCTGGATCTTCTTCACTACCGTCAAATAAGACTTGTAATCCCAAACAGATCGAAAGAAATGGCGTCCCCTTAGCAACTACCTCTTGAATGGCATCAATCATATGATAGGCTCTAAGATTTTCCATGCAATCACCAAAGGCACCAACACCTGGTAATACTACTTTATCCGCTGCCACAACAATCTCTGGATTGCTGGTAACTACAACTTCAGCCCCTAACTTAACAAAAGCTTTTTCCACACTAAATAAATTACCCATACCATAATCAATAATGGCAATCATAGTCACCCCTCCTACAACATCCCCTTACTGGACATCACGCCAACAATCCGCTCATCAATAGAAGTAGCTTCATCAAGAGCTCTACCCAAAGCCTTAAATATAGCTTCTACAATATGGTGAGAATTTTTTCCTGATAATAAACGTACATTCAACGTCAATCCTGCATGTACGGACAGAGCCCGCAAAAATTCTTCGGTCAATTCACTATCAAAATCTCCTATTCGTTCTGAAGGAATGGCTACGTCAAAAACGAGGAAGGGACGCCCACTAATATCTAATGACACCATAACTAATGCTTCATCCATAGGTACAAAAGCAGTACCATATCGTTTTATACCATTCTTGTCGCCTAAAGCCTTCGCAAAGGCCTGACCTAGGACAATACCTGTATCTTCTACAGTATGATGTCCATCTACATGCAAATCCCCTTGTGTGGTGAGCTGCAAATCAAAAAAACCATGCTTCGTTAACAGCAGTAACATATGGTCAAAAAAACCAATACCTGTTGCTATTTCACTTTTTCCTGTCCCATCAATATTCAATGATGTTGAGATATTCGTCTCGGCAGTTTGCCGTTTTATTGTCGCAGTACGCATCATAAGGGAAACCTTCCTTCTCATTATTTATAGATAGCTTACACTACTGGGTCATAAATTCCTTAATAGCCTTGCACAAAGTATCATTTTCAAGGGGTGTTCCCACCGTAATACGAATACAATTGATAAGAAGTGGTGCTGTACTAAAGTCTCTAATACCAATATTTTTTTCTGACAAGTACGCACTCAACTGTTGTGCCTTTTTGGTTTTTATTAAGATAAAATTAGTTTCAGATGGATAGACTATAATATCCTCTATTGCAGCTAGAGAGACCGCTAATCGCTTACGTTCCTCAATAATTTGTCCAATAATTGGCATAAATTCATCTCGCATTTGATAAACGACTTGTGCTGTAATAAGAGATAAGGCATTGATATGGTAAGGCATCATCACACGATCTACCATGGATACAATTTCAGTATTAGCCAGCATGTAACCTACACGGATAGCTGCCAAACCGTAGGCCTTAGACAAAGTCCGCGCTATAATCAAGTGTTCATATTTCTTCATAAGATTGACTGCAGATTGTCCATAGAATTCATAATAGGCTTCATCAACGACAACGGGACATTGCACTCTGCTGACAATGTATTCAATATCCTCTTTAGGAATGATCGTCCCTGTTGGGTTATTGGGATTACATAGGATAATCAACTTAGCTTTAGACTGTTCTGCTGCTTCTACAACTTTTTCTGGCGATAGAGAAAAATCTTCATTCAATGTAACTGGAACAGCTTGGCTATCCGTTAACTGTGCGTAAGTACCATACATGGAAAAGGACGGCACGGGAAAAACAATACTTCTCCCTAATCCCCCAAAAGTCTGGCACAAAGCCAATAAAATCTCACTTGATCCATTACCAATTAGGACATTTTGAACTGTGGTCGCAAAAGCTTCTGCAATCAATGCTCGTAAATCTAGCATTCCTATATCAGGATAACGGTTAAACGCCATATATTCAATCTGATTCATAACCCTTTCATGTACTAAGGGCGGCAAATTATTAGGACTTTCATTGGCATCAAGCTTGCTGTCCCATTCTTTTTCTTCTACTGAATAAGGCTTTATCTTTTCTAATCCTGGTCGATAATCAAACATCATTCTTTTCCCCTCACTCTAATAGCGTTGGCGTGAGCCTCTAGTCCTTCTGCCTCCGCTAATGTAATCACTTGATTCGCTACTGCTTGCAGCGCTTTTTTGCTATATGCAATAATACTGGTTTTTTTCATAAAGGTTTCCACGTTTAACACGGAATAAAAACGGGCTGTTCCTCCTGTTGGCAATACATGATTGGGTCCAGCTAAATAGTCACCTAATGGTTCTGGCGAATAATTTCCTAAAAATACGGCACCTGCATTTTTTACATAAGGCAATAAGGTAAAAGGCTGTTCTGTTATTATTTCTAAATGCTCGGGAGCGGATATATTCGCTAGTTCTATGGCCTCCATAATGTTTTGCACTACAATCATCAAGCCATTTTTCTTTAGAGACGCCTCAGCAATTTCCATACGAGGCAGCTCTGCCAGCTGGCGCTGAAGCTCTATTTCCACCTTACTAACAAGAGTACTGCTATCCGTAATTAAGATACTCGATGCTAGTACATCATGCTCAGCTTGGCTTAGCATATCAGCCGCAATATGAGAAGGATTAGCTGTTTCATCTGCAACAATTAAAATTTCACTAGGTCCAGCTAGCATATCAATATCACAATGTCCGTACACTGCTTTTTTTGCCAAGGTAACAAAGATATTACCAGGGCCAGTGATTTTATCAACCTTAGGAATCAGCTTTGTACCAAAGGCTAGGGCGGCAATGGCCTGTGCTCCTCCCGCCTTAAATACTCTCGTCACACCTGCTTCCTGGGCGGCAGCTAGTACATTAGGGTTGACGCTACCATCTTTACTTGGCGGCACCACCATAATAATTTCCTTTACACCAGCAACAACAGCAGGGACTGCATTCATAATAACAGAAGACGGATATATAGCCGTACCACCAGGCACGTAAATTCCTACTCGTTCTAAAGGTATGCAGCTTTGTCCCAGCATTGTCCCATGTTCCCGATAAGTAAGCCAGGTTTTGGGAAGTTGCTCTGTGTGAAAAGACTTAACATTGGCAATAGCCTGTCGTATCGCTGCTAAGATCTGCCCATCCACCTGTTCCAAGGCTTCTTCAAATTCAGCTGCTGTAACTTCTAAGGTTTCTGCCGTTAAGCTTATACCATCAATATCCTGAGTATATCTAAGTAGTGCTTCATCCCCCTGCAGTCGTATATCATGAATAATTCTCTCCACTACCTGCGGGGCAGTCAGCTCACTAGCAAACACTTTCTTAATATGATTCTTTGCGCTGTCTCCGAGGGACACTTGGTCAAAAGGTGGTTTCTTCAATAGCTCCGCTAATGCTTCTGAAGTGGTATCCTTAGCATATACAATTTTCATGGAGCCACCTCGCCTTCCAATAACGTTTTTAAGTCTTCGGCAATTTTATTAATACGGTCAAATTTCAGTTTAAAACTTACCCGATTTGCAATAAAACGTGCCGTAACAGGCTGAATCGTAGCGACCTCCAACAAATTATTGGCCTTGAGTGTACGTCCGGTCTCTACCAAATCCACAATAATTTCTGCTAAACCGACCATGGGAGCTAATTCAATAGAGCCATTTAATTTAATAAATTCCATTTGAATGCCCATACTATGAAAAAAGCTTTCTGCTATATGAGGATATTTAGTAGCTACCCTCATATGGGCATAGTCACTTAATTTTTCTCGCTTTAAGACCTCTGGCACCGCCACCATCATTCGACATAATCCAAATTTCAAATCTAATAATTCGTAAAGATCTTTATCTTCTTCTAGCAATACATCTTTACCGATAATTCCGATATCCGCTGCACCGTATTCAATATACGTAGGCAAATCAGCCGTTTTCGTAATAATAAAACGTAATTTCTTCTTTTCATTAGTTATTATTAATTTACGAGAGTTTTCACTCAAGTCTTCCGCTGTACATCCTACTTTTGCTAACATCTCTGCCGATGGAGCAAATAATTTACCTTTCGGTAAAGCAATTGTAAGATAATCCATATCACTTGATGTCATGAAGAGCCTCCTAAGATGCTTTAGTTGTTTAAAGCGTTAATATATTGCTATATTATCATTTGTTAAAATATTCGTCAATAAGAATGTAGGATTTTTCTGTGTATATGTAGAATTCTTTGTCAGAATACTAAAACACTCATTTTGTAATCAATAATTTGTGAATTTTATACACATTTGGCTTTAAAATCTACAGAAAAGGGGTGTCATACTATGCCCAAGTTAAATATTCTTGTTATCAATAATCTAGCAGATCGTCATATGAAAGTAATACAAAGTGTTGCTCCTAATAGCAATGTCATAACATGTAATTATGAACAGGCTGCTGAGCACATTAAAGACATTGACATTTTGGTACCTTGGGGGTCTATGGATATCAGTCCCTTATACCATAATGCTCCCAAACTGGCATGGATACATAGCCTAAGTGCTGGAGTCGAAGGTCTAATTTTCGCTGAAATTAAAAACGCCCATACTATCATAACTAACTCAAAAGGTATTCATGGTATTCCGGTGTCGGAACATGTCTTTGCTATGATGCTGGCTTTTACGAGAGGGCTAGATGTATTTATTCGCCAACAAGTAAAGCATCAATGGAAACGTACAACTGTTGATGAAATCCACGAAAAAACCATAGGCATCGTAGGCCTTGGTAGCATTGGACGAGAAATTGCCAAAAAAGCTAAAGGTATGGGAATGAAGGTCGTCGCCAGTAAACAAACCATAACGAAAGAGTTATTTGTAGATGAACTCTTTCCTCCTGATAAGCTACATGAATTACTTTCTCTTTCTGATTTTGTAGTTACAGCCTTACCTTTATTAGAAGAAACCAAGCATTTGTTTTCAATAGAAGAGTTTGCAGCGATGAAACCATCAGCCTATCTAATTAACATTGCTCGTGGAGGCATCATTAAACAAGACGATTTGATAACCGCCCTACAGCAAGGATTAATAAAAGGTGCATGTTTGGACGTATTTGATGAAGAGCCCCTCCCAGAGTCTTCTCCACTATGGGATATGCCCAATGTAATTATTACCCCTCATGTAGCAGCCCTATCACCCAGTTATCTTGACCGAGCCATCAAGCTCTTTGCCGATAACTTGTCTAGATTCCAACAAAATAAAGAAATGCTAAATATAATTGATAAGATCAAAGGTTATTAAGGTTGCTGCATTTTAATGTAGACTATCAGACCTTCTTAGTAGTATTAGCTCCAGCGGATCATTCTCTGCTGGAGTTTTATGATGTTTAGCGACAATTTCAGCGACTTCATGACTTTCACCAATTTCTCTGAGCATGGCGGCACTAATCTCAGCATGATTAAAATAAATATAAAAAGCATGGCGAAGATTACTGACTTTACCTCCTCGCCCTTGCCGCCCCCATTTCATCACCCAATTGGGGAATAAATATTCTCCAATTACAGTGATCATTTTATCAAGGGTGCTCACATCCCCCTTTACTTTCCCTACATCATGAAGCAGCGCACATTTAACTAATAATCTACTATTTATATTTTTTATATCTTGTGCCAAGTGTAAGGCTGTATATGCCACATTAAGAACATGCCGTTGATCCGGCACATTCATCGCCCAAAATAACTTTTGCGCATCAGAATCTAAATACAGATCCACAAATTCTCGATCCTGCTGTGTGATAGAAGCAGTAAGTGCAGCAAACACTTGCTTTATTCGATTTAGCATATATCTATCCACCTATTATTCTACATATACTAATTTAGTATAACCTTTACTCTTTTGACTAATTTGCGCTTCCAACAGAGATTGAGGAATAAGGGCTAACTCTACACTGCAACCCGACTGGCGCAAGATCTCAGCTTGTCCAATGGCTGCCACTAACTTTTCTTTTCCCCAGCCTACATAAATATCTTTGCAATTTGGAATACCAACAATACCTTGCCGTTCTAAGGCTAACAGTACCCGTTCAATACCTAATGCGAAACCAGTAGCACCCGTATTCATTCCAAAGGAATTCAACATATTATCATATCGTCCACCACCACATATGGGGAATCCAAGGCCAGGTGTATAGCATTCAAATACCATCCCTGTATAATATTCGAAGTCACGTATAATTCCCAAATCAAAATCAACATATTGGGAAACACCATAGTGTTCTAATAAATGATAGATATTCGCTAAGTTGTCCAAGGCCTTACGGCTTTTATCATTAGTCACCATACTATAAGCTTGTTTTAGCATATTCTCTTTGCCATGAAGCAGTGGAATATTTTTTAGCAGAGTCTGTTCCTCTGGGGCTAAACCGCTATCCACAAGTATTTCACTTAACCCAACTAAATCCCTTGTAACCATAGCATGTTTAATTTGCTGCCTTTGGACAAGAGAAAGTTCACTTTGTTCCATAATTCCATTGATAAAATCAACTTGTCCTAGACCAATTTGAAACTTTTGTAAACCAGATTTCAACATAGATTCTACAGCTAAAGCAATAATTTCTGCATCAGCAGTGGGCTCCGAAACACCCATAATTTCTACTCCTGCTTGATAAAACTCACACTGTCTGCCAGCTTGAGCTTGCTCGTAACGAAATACATTCGTAATATAAAATAACTTCATAGGAATCGGACTTTCCTTGAAACGCGTAGCTGCTACACGAGCCATAGGTGTTGTCATATCAGAACGAAGTGCTAATATTCGATTATTCTTATCAAAAAATTTAAACATATGCTGGTCTAAATCATTACCAGCTCCTACTGTCATAGTTTCCAAATATTCAATCGTAGGTGTAACGACTTCATCATATCCCCAAGTAGCAAATAGATGAGCCAAGGCTCCTTCCACTGTGCGTTTCTGACTAGCCTCTTTCGGTAAAAAATCTCTGGTTCCATAAGGAACTTGTGGAACAAATTCATGCTGATTCATAAAGAGAAACACTCCAATCTGGTGTAAATTCATATCTGTTTAAGGCTATTATAATAGATGTCTATCTATTATTCTTTTTGACTCTCCAGTCTTTCTAACATAAACTTATATCCATCAGCACCATAATGTAAACAACGTTTGACCCGACTTATGGTTGCAGTACTAGCACCTGTCTTGTCTACAATATCATCGTAAGTATGACCAGCTTTTAGCATGCGAGCAACCTCCATACGCTGGGCAAGAGACTTCAATTCACTCACTGTACAAATATCTTCAAAAAATTGATAACATTCCTCTTCATTCTCTAATAATAAAATGGAACGAAATAGCTGATCTGTTAGCCCATCTTTCAGTTTGGGATTTGCCGTCATTTTTGTTTCCCCCTATCATTTTGCTTTTATAAATCCTTTATTACTTTTTAACTTTACTTAGTGAAATTATATCATTGTGGTTTATGATTTGCAAAGTCATTTTTTTCTTGACAGCACTTTTTAAAAATGATAACATGATATTCAACAAGTTAATATTTTTCATCAAGAGCAGTTGAGGGAATGGCCCTATGAAACTGCGGCAACCATTCACTTTGTGAAACGGTGCCAACTCCACAGGATCTGATCCTGGTAGATGAAGCGCAATTCAGTTTGATAACACGCTTCATTTGTGAAGCGGTTTTTTTGTTATATCAAGCAATAATAGGAAGGGAGACATTCCATTGATTAGACTTCAAGATATAGAAAAAGTATATCATAGCGATAATGGCACGATTCACGCTCTAAAAGGCGTAAATTTAACAGTTGCGCAAGGAGAAATTTTCGGGATTATCGGAACCAGCGGTGCTGGAAAAAGTACATTAATCCGCTGCATTAATATGCTAGAAACCCCCACTAAAGGCAGCGTCATCGTAGATGGGCAAAACTTAACCTCACTGAATGAGCAAGAATTACGAGAAGAACGTAAGAAAATTGGTATGATCTTTCAGCATTTCAATTTACTATCGTCACGAACAGTTTATCAAAATATAGCCTTTCCTTTAGAATTGGCTAAACGTAGTAAAGAAGAAATCGATAAAGAAGTATTGCATTTACTAGAATTAGTTGGGCTAAGTGACAAAAAAGATCAATATCCAGCCCAGCTAAGTGGCGGTCAGAAGCAACGAGTAGGTATTGCCAGAGCCTTAGCTAACCATCCTAAAGTACTATTATGCGATGAAGCAACTTCCGCTCTCGATCCCCAAACTACCAAATCCATTTTAGAACTTTTAAAGGATATTAACCGTAAATTTCAACTTACGATTGTCCTCATTACCCACGAAATGCAAGTTATTAAGGAAATCTGCAACCAAGTTGCGGTGATTGAGGGGGGTAAAATCATTGAGCAGGGTAAAGTAATTGATATTTTTACTCAGCCTCAGGCAAATACTACTAAAGAATTTATTAGTTCTATCATTAATCACAATTTACCTGACTTTTTTAAAGATATTATACTCTCACCAACTTCTACTGCTGAGAGCAATCTAATTTTACGTCTGTCCTTTATTGGGCACTCTACAGAAGAACCTATTATTTCTAGCATGGTCCGACGTTTTAATATTGATGCTAGTATTTTATACGGAAATATTGATCATATTCAAACCGTACCTTTTGGCACATTAATCGTAGAATTATCCGGTGAAGAAGTCGCTCTGCAACAAGCACTGAGTTATTTGAAAACACGGGAATTAGGAATTGAGGTGATTGGCTATGTCGCAAGAAATGCTCGTGTTGCTGGTTAAATCCTTATGGGAAACCACTTATATGGTTGCTGTTTCAGGCTTTATCTCTGCTTTACTAGGTATACCCCTAGGCATTATTTTGGTTACTACCACTAAAGGACATATTTTAGAGAATACTTCTCTTAATACAGTATTAGGAGCCATTGTAAATGCAGCTCGCTCCACACCATTTATTATTCTGATGGTAGCAATTATCCCAGTAACTAGACTACTGGTGGGTACATCCATCGGTACCAATGCTGCCATTGTGCCATTAAGTATCGCTGCCATTCCTTTTGTTGCCCGTATCGTTGAATCGGCACTTAAAGAAGTAGATTACGGCGTTATTGAAGCGGCTCAGGCTATGGGAGCATCACCAAGAGAAATTATTACAAAAGTTCTTATTCCCGAAGCATTGCCTGCTATCGTTTTAGGACTAACGCTAACAATCATTAGTTTAATTGGCTACTCAGCCATGGCAGGAGCCATAGGCGGTGGCGGTTTAGGCGATTTAGCCATTCGTTATGGTTACCAACGTTTTCGTGCTGATATCATGCTAATTACCGTAGTCATCTTAATTGCTCAAGTTCAAATTGTTCAATCTACTGGCGATTACCTATCCAACCGTCTCAACAAAAAATAGTAATAGCGCGAATTTACTGATTTGGGCTTTCTATAAAAACATAAAATAAATTTTGGGGGAATATCATTATGAAAAAACTCTTTCTTGTTCTTATTGCAATTCTTAGTTTTGGCCTATTAGTGAGTGGTTGCGGACAGAAGGCAGCTCCAGCAAACCCAGCTAGCAAAACCACGGTATTAAAAGTGGGTGCCACTCCTGTTCCTCATGCAGAAATTTTAAATATAGTGAAACCGATCTTAGCGAAAGATGGCATTGACCTACAAATCGTTGAGTTTACCGATTATGTAAAACCAAATATTGCAGTAGCTGAAAAGGAATTGGATGCGAACTTTTTCCAACACATTCCTTACTTGAATAAGTTTGCTGCAGAACGTAATTTACCATTAACCCATACTACTGCCGTGCACATTGAACCAATGGGCATTTATTCAAAGAAAATCAAAAATTTAAATGAACTTGCTACAGGTGCTAAAGTGGCTATTCCTAATGATCCTACAAATGGAGGTCGTTCTCTAGCTCTTTTAGAAAAAGCAGGGCTTATTAAATTAAAAGACGGTGTAGGCGTTAATGCTACCGTAAGTGATATTGTAACAAACTCTAAAAATATACAAATTAGCGAACTAGAAGCCCCTCAACTTCCTCGAGTTCTTGAAGATGTGACCATTGCTGTCATCAATACCAACTATGCTCTAGAAGCAAAATTAGTACCTACTAAAGATGCATTATTTATTGAAGCAAAAGATTCCCCTTATGCCAATATTCTGGCTGTACGTAAAGGTGATGAGAATCGTCCTGAAATTCAAAAATTAACAAAAGCATTAACCTCTGATGAAGTTAAGAAATTTATTAACGAAAAATACCAAGGTGCTATAGTACCAGCATTCTAATCTAGCCTCTCGGAAAATCCTATTTAGGATGGCAAAGGATGAGCATAACTTAACTTACGCGATAGTTATGCTCATCCTTTATTTACGTCTATATCGTTATTTTCTGAGAACCTACTCTAATTTTCTGGGAGGAAATTTCATGGGAAAAAGGCTACCAATTATCACTGCTTTTCTAATGCTGGTAAGTATTGCAGCACTATTGTCCTGGCATAGTTGGCTACATATGAACCGTGTATATAAACCAGTAAAAGTAGGGGTTTCAGCCGGTCCTCATTTTGAAATTATGAGCTTAATAAAAACAATTGTGGCAAAGGATGGTATTGATCTTCAAATTGTTGTGTTTACTGATTATAGCAAGCTCAATGAGTCTCTATACTTGGGAAGTACGAGTATCAACAGTTTCCAACATCAGCCATATCTTGATAGGGTCTTAAGTGATCACAACTACGACGTTACTCCGATTGCCAAAACCGTTCTATTCCCTATGGGTATTTATTCAAAAAAAATAAATACCCTTAACACTTTGCCAGCTGGCAGCAAAGTTGCTATTCCCCAGGATTTATTCAATGGTAGTCGAGGGTTATTGCTATTGGAGAAAGCAGGTCTTATTGTGTGCAGAAAGACGACAGGCTATCTTAGGACCCTTGATGATATTGTGGAAAACCCCCAAAATCTTAGTTTTATTCAAGTAGATGCGATGCAAATAAACTCAATGATTGATAGTGTCGATCTTGCCCTCATCAATGCCAACTATGTTGCAAAGATTGGCTTGATACCAACTAGAGATGCGTTAGTACTTGAGGATATACATTCACCATATATTAACCTCTTAGCGGCTCGTACTAAGGATATCCATAACGATGACCTGCAGAAAATCGTCAAAGCCTATCACTCACAAGAAGTTAAAGATTTTGTACAAGAACGCTTTCAAGGTACCATGGTAGCAGCCTGGTAAAAGCTATCCCCTCCATATTTAAATTATGGAGGGGATAGCTTTATCTTTGATATTGAGGCTTTCCCTTTTTAAAATATACAACATCTAGTTTCGCGCGTTCTGCAATCTCCACTCCAACCTGTAGCCCTCTACCAATATCTTTTACATGATGAGCATCTGATCCAATCGTTACTAAACGTCCCCCTAATTCATAGAAGCGTTTGTATATGGGCATAATGTTTTCAACGACTTCTTTATTATTGAAGCGTCTAGTATTAATCTCTAGGGCTTTATCTTTCTGAGCTAATATCGTTAATATATCATCTATACAGTCCCCAAATTCATTATAATAGATCTCTGGGTCAGCAAAACGTGCATACCTAGCAATATAATCAATATGGCCTAAACTATGAATACCATCATAACAGGTTACACATTGCTTCATAGCTTGAAAATACTGTTTATATACCTCTTCTTTACTTCTTCCCTCATAGAATTGCGCCGTATATAGATCAATGTTATCAATTACGTGTACCGAACCAATAACATAATCAAAGGGATAGGCCCCTACCAGACGGCAATTTTCTTCTAGACAATCGGAACGCATACCGATCTCTATACCCAACAAAATATTTTCATTACGATACTTATGGTAATCAGCAAAATATTTTTCTACATCAAAAATAAATGCCTTAGGTTCAGGATATGCGAAATCCATGTGTTCTGTAATAGTAATACCAATATTTAATTGCTTTGCCATCGCTACAGCTTCATCCATTTTCATCTTTGAATCTGTAGAGAAACAGGTATGCATGTGACTATCAAATAACATTTTTTATCTCCTAACTTTTTGTTTTTGCCAATGGATTCTTATATATCTTTGTTATACAAAAACATATAAATTCCTGCTTATTGTGCATGTTATTCCGCCTTCACCCTTCATGGAAATACAGCAACAATGTACAGCCTCGTCTTTTTATATAGTACTAAAATATTTTTCATGTATACAGAGAAAAGTGTTGAATAATGTTATTTATTGTATTATACTTAAGACAAGCCTAATAAATACAATACCTTTTGGGACATTGTAAAGTAATATAGGGGGTGATTCCATTGAACAATGATGAAGTTCTACCGAAGTGTAATACTAGGGGGATGATTCCAATGTACAAAGTAATGGGAGTCACAATTTCATATAGATAACATCACTCAATGTGCTAGTCACATTGAATAGTACAATTAAAGATTGTACAGCTACTATATCACAGCAGGGGGTTTTCGCTATGGCCAGAGAAACTATGAGCGATCTCTTTTCCACCTTCTGTATTCGAATGGTTATTCCCTTATTAGCGGTTAGTTTATTGTATCTTTTAATTAAAAGCGAAAACCCGCTGCTATTAGTTGGCTTACCTTTATTAGCAGTTGTGTTTTTCATAAAGAAGCAGATCATCAAAGCTAAAGCACCACAACATTAAAATTTCATATAACAATAACACAAAGGACTTGACCTATGGTCAAGTCCTTTATTTTTACTCTATCACCACTGTTGTACTACCCTTATGTGCCTTTACCGACTTAAGAAGCATAGCTGGGATTACACCTACAAGACAAAGTAATGATAAGACAAAGAAAGCATCATCAAATGAAAAAATGGAAGACTGCCGTAATGCCATGGTGCTCATAAGAGCTAAGGATTTAATATGAGCAATCCACGCTGTATCACCAAGATGCATAAACATTTTTTGCTCTGTTGTTAGCATATTTTGTACTGTTAGAGAGTTCATAGTTATATTTTCTGCAATATGACTTAAATGAAAAATTTGCCTATTCTGTATAACAGTGGTGAGTATAGCAATCCCCATAGAACCGCTAACTTGACGCAATGCATTATTAATAGATGAAGCGCGACTTACATTAGCTAAAGGAATATTCGCCATCCCCATAACAGTCACAGGCATCATAAATAAGCCTAATCCTAAACCGCGTAATACCATAATACCCATTACATATTCATAGCTAGTATCCATATTGATATACATCAAAGGCATCGTCCCTATTCCCAATAGAAAGATTCCTGACACAACTACTGGCTTGGCACCAAAACGATCCGCTAACTTAGCAGCGATGGGCATTAACAATCCTGCTGTTGCTGCCGATGGGAATAACAATACTCCTGTTTGCATAGCCGTATAGCCTCGTAAATTTTCCATAAATAAAGGCACCAAAAAAATAGCACCATACAACCCCATGGTTCCAATAAAAGTAGTAATCATACTAAATGTAAAATTCCAATCCTTGAATATCCGCAAATCCAATATAGGATTCTCATGATTTAGTTCAATAAATATAAATAAAATCAAACTTGCCAATGATACATAGAATAAAGCTGTGATATAGGCTGAAGTCCACCCTTCTTCTGTTCCTTTGCTCAAAGCTAACAACAAACAAAATAGTCCCAAAGCAGATGTGATAAAACCAGCGCCATCAAATTTTTGGTCGCGAGAGAATGGCATTTCACGAAGAACAAGGGCTGCTACTGCATATCCAATTAAACCAATGGGGATATTGATTGTAAATATCAATCGCCAGTCCCAGTACTCTACCAAATATCCACTTAGCGTAGGTCCAATTGCAGGAGCCACCATTGCCGATATCCCCCATACTCCCATTGCCATATTACGCTGTTCTATGGGAAATACTTTATATACAATCGTCATGGTTACAGGGATAATCAAGCCACCGCCAATGGCTTGCATAACCCGAAATATGATCATACTATCATTACTCCAAGCTATGCCACATAAGAATGATCCAGCCGTAAAAATAGCTAAACTTAATAAATACATGCGACGAGTGCCATAGGCCTCACATAAATAGCCTGTAGCAGGTTGTATAACCCCCATCGTTAACATATAAGCTGTCAATATCCATTGAGCATCGTCAGTGCCTACGGAAAAAACCGCCATCATCTTAGGTATTGCAATATTCACAATACTGGTGTCAAGAATACTCATAAAGCTACCAATGATAGTAACTCCTAAGGCCCACCACCGATAATGTTCCTCTTTTATTTTCAAATTAGAGATGAACATTTAATCACCTCTCCTACTCCACATGAATTTTTACAATAGCCGACATGCCTGGTCTGAAAATTAGCTCACCATCTTTAGGCAATGATATTTTTACAGGAACACGCTGAGTTACTTTGGTAAAGTTACCAGATGCATTTTCTGTAGGAATTAAAGCAAATACAGAATTAGCTGCTGTACCGATCTCATAAACTTCACCTTCGAAAGTACGGGATGGATATCCATCTATCGTATATTCTACCTTTTCTCCTAATCGTATCTTAGCTAACTTTGTTTCCTCAATACGCGCATTTACCCATACATCACTAAGGTCTGCAATAGAGAATAAAGGTTGCCCAGCAGCAACTACCTCGCCTGGATTGACGGATTTAAGTGCTATCGTTCCAGCCACCGGTGAAATAATACTAGTATACTCATCTGCTACTCTAACAACTTCTAAAGCAGCTTCCGCCTGTTTAACTAAAGCTGCCGCTGCCGAAATCGTTTCTTCACGATTACCAGCCATTGACAAACCAAACTTTTCTCCAGCCGCATGTACAGCTTCCTGAGATGCCCTTACAGCTTCTCTTGCTACAGTATAATCCGCTTGTACTTTATCCATCTGGGAAGAACTAATTGCTCCCTGATGATATAACGCTTGCATACGTTCATAGTTTTTTGCCAGATTATTCAAGTTAGCACGAGCCTGATCTACTCCTGCCTGGGCTTGATCTACGCCAGCACGAGCCTGTCCAATTTCTTGAGGTCGAGAACCGGCCACTAACTCTTCATATTTTGCTTTTGCCGCTGCTAATGCTGCTTGTGCTTGCAACTTTTGAGCTGCGACTTCACGAGCATCTATCCTTGCTACTACCTGTCCGCTTTTTACCTGTTCGCCTTCTTTTACAAGAACTTCCGTAATTTTCCCAGGAATTTTAGCACTGACACTAACAATGGTACCACCAATTCTAGCATCGTCTGTGCTTACATATTTAGTACTCAAATAATACCAATAACCGCCTCCAAGAGCACCCACCACTAAGAAAAAAAACAACAGCCCCATAATGAGCTTTTGTTTTTTATTATTATCCTTCTCATTTTCTTGCACAGCAAATTTCCTCCACTTAAAATCTTTGACTACAAAGTCACTTTTAATTAAATTTTTTATCCGCTGACTATGCTATAAGGATAAGCAGGACTTGGACTCATATGAATTCACATTCCACCTGAATCAAGTTATGATTGCGCAGCAGCTCCATATAAGAAAAGTTCAGTAATCGTATGTGCCGTTTCTCCAGTATCTCCATTTACAAAATCACGAAATACAAAAGTAACTATAACACTAAACAAAGCATGAGCAGCTTTAGTAGCATCACAATTTTCACGTATAAAACCCTTTTCGCATGCTTCCAATAACACTTTTTCAATCATACCAATGGTCTGACAGAAACATGCCTGATATTTGTCTAACTGTTCTTGGCTAAAATTTGATGACCCAGCAACACCAAACCCACGCACTTCATGCATCATAACTCGCCATAAGTCAGCGTTTTTTACATAAAACTCTAAAAAAGCTTTAATAATCGTCTCTATCTTTTGTCGAGGCGGCTCAGAGGAATTCACAATCCCCTCTAAAATTACTTGAAAAGGCATACTACATTCTTTAATCAAAGTATAAAAAAGTTGTTCCTTATTAACGAAATAATTATATACCGTACCTTTACCTGTATCTGCCAAAGCGATAATTTCATCCACGGTAGCTCGGTGGTAACCTTTACGGGAAAATATAGTATAGGCTGCCTCAAGTATCTGTTGGCGTTTATTTTGTGAATCATGAAAACTGACTGGTTGACGACTTTGCTTCATCTTTACCTCCAAAATAAAATCTTCTTAACATACATTTTTCTCTCGTTGTCTTTGCATTTTTATAGCAAAACTCCATGTTAATATGTATCTTTTTTTCACACTCTGACTATATGGTCAAATTATTAACTAAAATAAAGCCCTGCTGTGTATAAGGCAGGGCTACTTTCATCAGATTCATTATACCATTCCAAATCATACCTGACAATGACAAGAAAAGATATTATTTTCATCTTTAAAATAGCCTTGCTGTAACCATCCCTAACCAGGTAGCAAAAAAGCCAAAAACAAGGTTTGACAGTATGTTATACATCGCCAATGTTAAACTACTATCTTCCATTAGTTGAAATGTTTCATAACTAAATGAAGAAAAAGTCGTCAATCCCCCAATGAAGCCTACTGTAACAATCAATCGCCAATAGGGATTAATTATAAATTTTTCGGTTGTTGCTACCATAAAAAAACCAATAATGAAACATCCAACTACATTCACAACCAATGTCCCATAAGGAAACCCTGTACCAAAGCGTTCAGCTGCCCATGTAGACACTAGATAACGAGTAGTTGCTCCAATACTGCCCCCAACTGCTACTGCCAATAATTTTAGCATTTTATCACCCCAATTACTGCCTTACTATTTAGGTTCTTTATTTTAGAAAGAAAGGCTAATAGTTATTATTGTATCATATTTATTCCTATTTTTGCCTCTAAACCATGCTAGAGATGAAAATATAAAATACCACAGTTCTATGACTATCCCAAAAAGCTAATACAAACAAAATGGGATAAAAATCAAAAACCGTGGTATTTTTTACTTCTTTATAAGCAGATAATACAGGTACTTATCCTGCTATTTATGGTTCTTGTTGAAAAAGAGCGGTAGACAAGTAACGTTCTCCTGAATCAGGCAATAATACAACAATATTTTTTCCTTTATTTTCAGGACGAGCTGCAAGTTGTGTAGCTGCATAAGCTGCTGCGCCACTTGAAATACCTACTAACAATCCCTCTGTTTTAGCAAGTTCCCTAGCAGTCACAAAAGCATCTTCATTATGAACACCAATAATCTCATCCACTACACTTAAATTAATCACAGCAGGAACAAATCCAGCACCAATCCCTTGTATCTTATGAGGACCTGGTTTACCACCTGCTAAGACAGGTGAATCAAAAGGTTCAACAGCAACAATTTTAACTCCTGGTTTCTTTTGTTTTAAGATTTCTGCTACACCTGTAATGGTACCACCAGTACCTACACCAGCAACAAAAATATCCACTTCCCCGTCCGTATCTCTCCAGATTTCTTCAGCAGTAGTTCGTCTATGCACTTCTGGGTTAGAAAGGTTCTTAAATTGTTGCAAAATGATTGAGTTACTATTTTCAGCAGCTAATTGTTCCGCCTTACCAATAGCCCCTTTCATGCCTTCTGCTCCTGGAGTTAATACTAATTCAGCACCTAAGGCTTTCAACAAATTTCGTCTTTCTATACTCATAGTGTCTGGCATGCATAGTACCAATCTGTAGCCGCGTGCTGCCGCCACAAAAGCCAATGCTACACCAGTATTACCGCTGGTAGGCTCAATAATAGTAGTATCTTTGTTAATTAATCCTTGCTTTTCAGCATCTGCAATCATAGCATAACCAATACGATCCTTTACACTGCTGAGCGGGTTAAAATACTCTAATTTAGCAATAACCTTTGCTTCTAATGATCTTCCCTTATTATAATTAGTAAGTTCCAATAGCGGCGTATTGCCAATAAGGTCTGTCAACTGTTTTGCAATCTTTGCCATGTTACACACTACCTCCGTTAATTTTTTATTTTTAAACAGAAACGAAAAAGGCTAAGGAAGTTCCCATGAAGAAACAATTCCTTAGCCTTCAGTTTTCTGATCGGCTAACCAATACAATTTATGATTCCATTAAAACACAAATAACATACTTTGTCAATTATTTTTATCCAATTCCAAAATCTTCTTTATATACCATCGCCATAAACGCCTTCAACTTCGGGGAAGCGCCGTTTCTCTGTTTTTTCAATTTGAACTGCTTTTCCAGCTTTGATTTTTACAACTAACTGCCCATATTGTAAATGAGACAGTTCCCCTAAGATTTTCTTTCTAAGAAGGTTAATTTCCTCTATCTTTTTTTTCTCCTGTTCTGAGTTTCTCTGGCTAGAAATAATAATTTTTTCTGTACGTTCGATCTGCACAATCTTTCCATCTTGAACAATTAAAACAATCTCACCAAAACTAATGTTTTGTATACTCTGATCAATTACTGCTAACGCTTTAGCAGGAAATGAGCATATCTCTTGCATTCTTACTCCTCCATTGCTGATGTTAAATCTGCCAGAAGATCATCTGCATCTTCTAAACCTACTGATAGTCGTAGCAAACCATCACTGATACCCAATGCTTTTCTTAAATGCGGCTCAATCGCCGCATGGGACATAGTAACCGGATAGGACAAGATCGATTCTACACCACCAAGACTGACGGCGACTGCGGAAAGCTTAACTTTTCGCATAATCTGTTTCGCCAATGCGGCCGATTCCACTTCAAATGATAATACAGCACCAAATCCAGCAGCCTGCCCTTTTAATAACTCATGTCCCGGATCTTCTGGTAAACCAGGATAGTGAACAGCCTTCACCTTTGGGTGAGAAGCAAGCTGCTTGGCGATTTTCAATGCGGCCTGCTCAGAATGATCCATTCTGACTTTCAATGTTTTAATCCCTCTCATGGTTAGCCAACAATCTTGCGGCCCTAAAACAGCCCCTAATGCATTCTGCAGAAAGTATAATTCATCAGCAAGCTTTTTATTATTAGTTACTACCAATCCAGCCACGACATCACTATGCCCAGCTAGAAACTTAGTAGCACTATGCACTACAATATCTGCGCCAAAGGTTAATGGTTTTTGCAAATAAGGAGTCATAAAGGTATTGTCCACGATGGTAATAATGCCCCGTTCCTTAGCCCATGTACAAATTCTTGGCAAGTCACTTACCTTTAGTAAGGGATTTGACGGACTTTCCAAAACGATGGCTTTTGTATTTACTTTCACAGCCTTAGCAATCTGTTCCAAATCTGTAGTATCTACAAAAGAATGCTCAATGCCCCACTTACCGCATACTTTACTTAATAGACGATAAGTACCGCCATACACATCTTTTGGCGCTAAGATATGATCGCCTTGGGCAAATAATAATAATGCCGTTGAAACAGCAGCAATACCTGATGCAAAAGCAAAGCCAGCAATGCCGTCCTCTAATTCAGCAATAATGGTTTCCAGTGCTTTACGTGTAGGATTACCCGACCTTGAATATTCATACTCTTGTGCTTGATCAATATTCTGATGAAAAGTTGAAACTTGGTAGATAGGTGTACTCACCGCTCCCGTATATTGATCGGTTTCCACTCCAACATGTAATAATTTTGTAGCAAAATCTAATTCTTTACTCACTCTATTCACCCTTTACTGATAGTATGTCAACACTAATACAATTTTCAAGACTCATTTTAATCAGCGAGGGCCTGTTCTAAGTCACTGATAATATCATTGGCATCCTCAATACCTACTGATAACCTTAGCAAGCAGTCTGATATTCCCAATCGTTTACGAACTTCAATAGGTACATCTGCATGGGTCTGAACAGCTGGCAAAGTAATAAGAGACTCTACTCCCCCAAGGCTCTCGGCAAACCGAATCAACTGAACCTTCCGCAAGACTCGTTTAACTAATTCAGGATTATCAACAACGAAAGATAGCATTCCGCCATAACCAGCTGACTGACTATCATGTATATCCTTTCCCTGATGATCCGCGAGCCCTGGATAATATACCTTAACAACTTTTGAATGACCCGTTAGCCATTGAGCTATCTTTTGGGCATTTTCATTATGCTTTTCCATTCGCAGTGCCAAGGTTTTAATACTACGAATTAATAACCAACTATCATTAGGTCCGAGAATTCCGCCTGTGGAATTTTGAATATAACGTATAGCAGCTCCTAATTCAGCATCCCGCGCAACAACAAGACCACATACTAGATCATTATGACCTGCTAAATATTTACTACCACTGTGTATTACCACATCGGCTCCCAACTCCAAGGGACGTTGAAAGTAAGGTGTTAAAAAGGTATTATCCACTATAACATGAATTTTTTTTTCTTTGGCTACATTCACAATGGCACGTATGTCAACAATTTTCATTAGAGGATTCGTAGGTGTCTCTACTAAGATCGCCTTAGTGGCAGGTATGATAGCCTTTTCTACTTCCTCCACGTTACTGCCATCAACAAAACTTACTGTTAAGCCAAAATTACTAAATACTTTATCAATAACTCGATAAGTACCGCCATAACAATCTTCTACAACTACCAAATGATCTCCTGTTTTATACACCATTAATATAGCAGTAATAGCCGCCATACCTGAGGCAAATGCTAAACCTACTGCACCGCTTTCCAAGGCAGCAATTCCTTCTTCTAATACTTTCCTAGTTGGATTCTGGCTACGTGTATAATCAAATCCTGTACTCTCACCAAGGGCAGGATGACGGAAAGTTGCTGATTGATATACAGGAGTGCTTATCGCTCCTGTTTTTCCATCCGTACAGACCCCAATATGCACAATTTTCGAATCTAGTTTCATAAGTCCTCCTAAATGCTTATTCTTAAAAATAAAATAAACCCCTTTCCGAGGAAAGAGGTTTATTCAATGCAACCGTCTTCCTCTTATCTGTCAGGATTTTCATCCTGCTGGAATTAGCACCACTGCATTTCTGCCGGTTGCCGGGTGTCATAGGGCCAGTCCCTCGACCACTCTCGATAAGAGTTTATTTATTTTTTCCAATTATACCATATGTAAATCCACATGGTCAATTTTTTTTTACATTTCTGCTATAT
>JARBUM010000111.1 GCA_029239675.1 Pelosinus sp.
ATAAATTTAAAAATCTATAAAATCAATCAAAGAAGTTAAGATTTGATAGAATTAGTTCGAAATTATTGTTATAATGGAATCGTAATTTTCTGATTAAATTGCTTTGTAAATAGGAGGACTATAATGGGTATAAAAAATTGTCCAGAGTGTGGTAAATTGTATGTGGAAAATCCCAGTGGTCTATGTCCGGAATGTTATGCTCAAGAAGAAGTATATGAGCATCAGATTGGTGAATATTTGCGTGAATATGGCAAAGCATCGGTTGAAACAATTCATAAGGCGACGGGCGTTAAGGAAAAAATCATATTGCGTATGATAAGAAGTGGCCGATTGTTGGTGGATGGTATCAGTTTGATCAGCTATCCTTGCGATATGTGCGGAGTGCCTATTTATGAAGGTCGTATCTGTGCAAAATGCGGCAGCAGCTTTACAAAACAAGTAAAAGAAGTTTGGCGGGAAAAGGACAACTATGGCAGCCAGCGGGACGGACTACGGATGTATAGTAAAGATGAACCTAAGAAGTAATAACAAAAAAATAAAAAATTTTATGGCAGGGATTAATGTCCCGGCCATTTTTGTCGATACTATTAGTGAAGGATTTTTTTGTGTAGATTGTGAGGTGCTTAAAAATTGATTATTTCAAATAATAAAATCCAAAACGTATTAAAGGTATATGCTGAACAAAACAGTGTTGCCAAAAGTGCTAAGGCTGATAAGAATAGGAATGTCCAGCAGCAGGATGAAGTCATTTTATCTTCCGGCGTTCAAGAGTTTGGACAAATATTTCAGCGTATTATTGCCACTTCTGATGTTCGGCCGGAAAAAGTTAATGAATTGTCAGCTAAGATTAACTCTGGGAACTATCAGATAAATTCTAAAGATATTGCGGATAAAATCATTGGACGTACGTTAAATGATGACTAGCGCTAAAGGAGGATCCTGTGGACGAGAAATGGAATAATCTGCTGAAAGTATTAAGTCAAATACTACGTGTTTGTCAGAATCTTTTAGCATTAAGTAAAGAAAAACAAAAAGTCCTGGTAGCAGCCGATTCACAAGAATTAGAAAAAATTGTGAAGCAAGAAGACAGTCTGCTTATAGAAATTAGCAAACTGGAAAAAGTACGAGAACAGTTAATCGGTGAAATTCTGATCGCCCATGGTGTAGAAAAGAGCGAAGCCTCACTTGAGAAATTGAAAACAATAGCCAAACCAAATGCAGAGGAGCAACTTGAAGTATTTAGTAAGGAATTAAGGCTCATTATGGATGAACTTGGACCCTTACATGCTTTGAATGCGGAACTGATTACTCAGGCTCTTGGCTTTATTAATTATAATGTAAATGTGTTATCTCAAATTGCAGTAGGACCTACCTATGCTTCTGGAGGTCAAACGGATCAGCAGGCGCCAAAGCGTACGCTGTTTGATGCAAAAGCGTAAGAATATGAAGTAATAATAAAGATATGGAGTGATATGATGTCATCAACATTTGGTGGTTTTAACACAGTCGTTCGTGGCTTATATGCCCAACAGGCATCTTTAGATACCGTGGGACATAATATTTCCAATGCAAATACACAAGGATATTCTCGGCAGTCAGTTAATTTGGTTACTACTAGCCCAGAGAATTTATACGGTTTATACGGAAATAATCAAAAGGGTTCAGGGGTGGATGTAGCATCGGTTACTCGCGCACGAGATGTTTTCATTGATAGACAATATTGGGCAGAAACATCTACTAAAGGTGCCAGTCAGGTTAGTGTTGATTATTTAGGCAGAATTGAAGGGGTATTTCAAGAACCTTCCGACACTGGTATACAAACAACGTTAGATAAATTCTGGAGCTCATTGCAAACATTGAGTACCAACGCTTCGGACAATGGGATTCGCACGACAGTACGTCAGCGAGGCGTAGAATTAGCGGATGCGATTCAGACTGCTGCCCAACAATTAACCAACATGGTCACAGATGTAAATTCGCTTATTGATATAAAAGTAAATAAAATAAATGAATTGTCTTCCCAAATTAGCGGGTTGAATCGTCAAATTGTTAATATTGAGATTGGTGGTACTGACCATGCAAATGATCTGCGAGATACACGGGATGTATTGGTTGACCAGCTATCTCAACTGATTAATATAAATGTTAGAGAAGATGCAGATGGTAACTATGCGATTCAATCAGGAGGCATACCCATCGTTTCGGCTGCGGGGTATCAAAAATTAGCCACCCAGTCCAAAAATGATCCTGACTATGGTTATGAGATAAAAAATGTGGTAATGCAAGGAGAGACAAATCCACTTGTATTTAGTGGTGGTGAGATTAAAGGATTACTTGAAATGCGTGATGCTGTTTCCAGCACGACAAGTTCTGTAAATGGTATTAAAGGATATTTGAAAAATTTAGAAACTGTAAGCAAGTTTTTGTTAACAGAATTTAATGATGTACATAAGCAGGGACTGGGAGCGGATAATAGTACGGGTTATAATTTCTTTGGTAATGAGGGAACTGACTATAATGCATTTACTCCTGCAACAAACACATTAGGTTGGATATCAGAATTAAAAGTCAACCCAGTACTTTTTAATACAGCCAATGGTCTTGATAAAATTGCTGCTAAAACCGCAATTAATAACATAACCATACAACAATCAAATGGTGCTAGTGGTGCTGCAAAGGTTACGAGTACTTATACAGCAACGACACCTTTGACTTTCCAAGTGAGGATTGCTACTGCATCTGCTGGTGATGTTAACACTATAGAAGTTTCCACGGATAATGGAGCTAACTGGAGTGCGGCAACTGAGGTGACTCCATCTACTACTCCTAAAACTTATACGCTGCCTCTCCCTACTGGTACACCGACTACTCAATCTGTTACTATCCAAATTAGTTCAAATACTTTTAATGCGGTAGGTGACACCTATTCTTTTTCAGTCAATCAAGGGAATGCGGCTGGTAACAATGCTGTAAATCTCTCTAATCGTTTGAAAGTGGATACCTCATCTGCTAATTTAGGGGGAGCTTCACTTGATACCTATTATAGTTCTGTCATTGGAGCACTTGGTGTACAATCCCAAAGCGCCCAAAAGACAACTAAAAACCAAGAAACCCTAATTAATCAAATTAAAAATTGGCGTGAATCTGTTTCTGGTGTAAGTGTCGATGAAGAAATGACGAATATGATTCGTTTTCAAAAAGGATATTCGGCAGCGGCTCGTATGATTACGGCTATGGATGAAATGTTTGATACACTAATTAAAAGTACAGGAGTAGTAGGAAGGTAGGGGGAATAGCAAATGAGAATTACAACGAATATGATGACCAATAATTATTTGACATCTTTAAATGGTTCCTTAGAGAAACAGAGTACTCTGCAACAGCAAATAGCGGATGGTAAGGCAATACATAAGCCATCAGATGACCCTATAAAAACGATACGCAGTTTACGGTTTAATAGCAACTTAGCAATCAATGAACAATATACTCAGAACGTAAATGATTCCTTATCTTGGATGAATACAACGGATTCTGCTATGAGTGATTTGAGCTCCATAATGATACGAATGAAAGAATTGACAGTCGGCGCAGATGGGACAAAACCGATAGATTCATTAAATACCATTGCCTCTGAAATTGATGGTTTAATAGAACAAGCGATCAGTATTGGAAATACCAAAATTGGTGATCGATATGTCTTTTCTGGACAAATGGATAAAACGGAGCCATTAAAACGTACAACTGTAACTGATCCTGTTACTGGGAAGGTACAGGACGTTGTGGTATACAACGGGGATATCAATAAGATTTCCATGCAGATTAAGCAAGGTGGCATCAATCCTTCTAATGATAGTATTAATTTGACAGGGGTAGATGTTTTTGGTCCGCTAAAGACAATAGCTGGCAGTACGAGCCCTGTTTTGGACGTCTTTAATCAGCTAATTGCATTAAAAGAAGAATTAGCGAAACCAAATCCAGACTTAACGTATGTATCCAATACTGGGCTGGCGAATATTGATAGCATTCACGCCAAACAGTTGCAGCAGCAAACGCAGATCGGTACCCGGATGTCTACCTATGAAATGGCAAAAAGTATGCTGGAAAACAACAAAACGACTATTACGACAGATCTTGCTGCTAATGAAGATTTGAATATTCCAGCTGCTCTGATTGATTTTAAAACAGCTGAAAACGTATACCAGAGTGCGCTTGCTGTAGGCGCTAAAATTCTTCCTCAATCCTTGGTTGACTTTTTGAGATAGGAAGTGGTGCTATGTTAGTTATTAATATTGCTACTCAGCCCATGAAGATTGAGCTTACCCCGCAGCATGCATCGTTAGATCTGCAAACAACGAAATCTCAGGTGCAAATAAATAGTCAATCGGCAAGAGTAGAAATTAGTCAGCCAAAAGGTCAACTCGAAATTGACCAAACCCAGTTTCGTTATGCCTATGGCAAAAAAGATATGAAAGATTTTATCAGAGATTTTGCTCAGGAAGGAAGGCAAGCTGCGATGCAGGCTATTGCGAGTATTGCGGCAAATGGAGATCGATTGGCTAACATTTCTTCAAGAGAAAACACGATTGCTGCTATGTCTGCTGAATCAACCATAAAGCCTGTTGGGGAACTGACTTGGGTAAGCGTACCCCCAGCGGATATTAAGTATACACCCCATTATCCCGTCACCAATGTTGCAGATGGAAATCTGAATTTATCGTGGCAAATGGGGACTGTACAGGGAACATATCAGCCAAGTAAAATGAATTTGGATGTAGTCCAGTATCCCACTATCAAGATGTGGACAACTCAAAATAAAGTAGATACAATGGCGTAAGAAGAGGTGGAAAATTTGTTAGTTAAAACAACCCGTTTTGATACGATTGATGTCTCGGTAGAGGATATTTTGCAGTTTTCTCATGGATTACCTGGATTTCCAGAAGAAAAAGAATTTGCTTTTTTATCGAATCAATCGGATGGCCCCTTTGCTTTCTTACAATCCATTACAGAGCAAAATTTGACCTTTATGATTGTAGAACCGTTTACGTTCTTTAATGATTATAGTTTTGAAATAGATCCTGTCATTTCCGAGGAACTCGGTATATCCGAAAGCAATCCACCACAGATTTTTACGATTGTACGCGTACCGGAAAAAGTAGAAGAAATGACAGTAAATCTCAGCGCTCCTATTGTAATTAACTGGCGTGACCAAAAAGCAATGCAAATCGTTTTAGAAAAGACTTCCTATACTGTTCGCCATCGTCTCTTTCCAGAGGGATTGCCTGGTGAAATAGTACAAGGAGGCAAGTAGTCATGCTGGCACTTACCCGAAAACCAGGTGAACGGATTATGATTGGTGAGAATATCGTAATTACGATTGTCGAGGTAAAAGGAGACAGCATCAAATTGGCAATTGATGCACCAAAAGAGATTAAGATCTATAGAGGAGAGCTTTATGATGCTATTGCTGCAGAAAATCAACAAGCAGCACAATTTACGACATTATCTGATATAGATGCACTTAAGAAGATTTATAAAAAATAAAAACAGATATTCTTATATTCTTGGATTTCGTTGCATAGCAAATATGAGAGAATGGGGTGTCATGACATGGAAGTTAACGACATAAAGCCAATTGATGCAATGAGTAATTATCCTTATTCAAACAATAGCGTTGATGCTAAAACAGAAAAGGATAATGAAATAACCATCGAAGAAAATAACATGCATTCCAAGGATGGAACTGCAGAAAAAAAAGATATAAAACCTGAGGAAATAAAAAATATAAACTCCATGCTGAATAAATTCATGGAGAATATCAATGCAGATATTAAATTTGTTTTTCATGAAGGTACAAAACGATTAATAGTGCAAGTTGTAGATACGAAAGAAAACAAGGTACTTAAGGAATTCCCGCCTCATGAGCTACTTGATACTATGGCGAGGATTCGAGAATATGTAGGGGTTTTGTTGGACGAGCGTGCATAAAACATAATAGCAATAAGAGGAGTGAGTGATATGGCTGGTATATATGGCCTAAGTGGTTCTGGTATAGATGTGGATCAGTTAGTTAAAGATGGCATGAAAGCACAGCAAATAAGGCGCGATACACTACAGCAGAAAGAAACGCAATTAGAATGGAAAAAAACTGATTTTAATACTATGTATACAGCGGTTAACGATTTCAGAAATTCTACAGTATGGAATTACACCTTGCAAAATACGACACAGCCGAAGAAAACAACATCGAGTAATGATACGGTAGCAACGATTACAGCGAGTGCGGCAGCAGCAAATGTAAATCATTCCTTGATTGTGAGTCAATTAGCGGCAGGAGTAACGAAGACTAGTACTGGCAGTATTTCTACTGGTGTATTAAAAGACTCATTAGCGCAGCAATTTTTGCTTACCCCTCCTGCTGATACTGCTACGTTTGATGTGAAGATTAATGGGAAAACAATTACTGTAGACCCAACAAAAAGTATTAATGACTTTGTTAGTCAGATTAATAGCTCCAAGTCGGGCGTAAAGGCGAACTATGATGCAACACTGGACAGGTTTTTTATTTATGCCAATGATACAGGTTCTGCATCAAAGGTTGACTTTGCAGGCAGTAGTGCTGCTGGTCTGAATTTTATTACGGGAAATTTGAAGATTGATAACATTGCTACTGGTAATTTGAGTAGAATCGAGAGTACAGATTCCCTAGGAACAGGATTTGATCCTAACGCAAAATTGACGACTGCTTTTGGTCTGCCAAGTACTCCTTTTAAAATGCAGATTAGCAATGGAGCCAGTGCTTATACGATCACTTTTAACCCTACTACAGATTCATTAAAGGATGTAATTGATACACTGAATGATTCTGCACTTTCTAGTTTACATCTTTCAGCATCCTATGATGCTGTTACTAAGAAGTTTTCTCTGCAAGCTACGGAAGGAACTTTAAGTTTTGCTGGTAGTGATGCGGCTAGTTTAAGCTTTTTAACCGATAATCTTAAGGTCATTCAAACGGGGAAGGATGCTGAGTTCGTACTTGATGGCACTAATTTTACCCAACCCAAAAATGACTTTACGATCTCTGGTGTCAGTTATTCATTAAAATCCACTGGCTCGACTACCGCAGGAGTGACACCCGACATTGATGCAACAGTTGCGAGTGTCAAAAAGTTTGTGGAAGATTATAATGCAGTCTTGAAAAAAATAAATGATAAATTGAATGAGAAATATTATAAAGATTATCTGCCGTTAACCAGTACGCAAAAAGAAAGTATGAAGGAGTCAGAGATTACTGCATGGGAAGCGAAAGCTAAAAGTGGATTATTGTATCATAATACCATTCTGCGCAGTGCTGTGAATCAAATGCGAAATAATATTTCTTCACCTGTTGCTGGCGTTAGCGATGTCTATACTAGTTTAGCTAGTATTGGGATAACAACTTCCAGCTGGGAAGAAGAAGGGCTCCTTCATATTGATGAAGGAAAGCTGAGGAAAGCGCTGGAAGGAGACCCAGTAAAGGGGATACCTGCTGATCCGGATATTGTAAATAAACTATTTACTGCTAAGGGAAATAGCGAAGATAAGAATAATACCTATTCCCAATCGGGTGTTGTTACGCGGCTATATGATACATTAAAAGTAGTTACAGAGAACATAAAAACAGAGGCTGGTATTACTGCGTCGCCAACAGGGGAAACAAAAAGTAACTTGGCAAAGCAGATAAAAGAATATAAAGATCGTATGAGCGATATGGACAGAAACTTGAAAAATCTAAGAGAACGTCTATATGCCCAATACAGTGCGATGGAAACT